>JAIORV010000160.1 GCA_021107945.1 Vulcanimicrobiota bacterium
CGGGAATAACTGATCTCAAGGCGGCATGATTTTTTGACAGAATGTATATACACCCTTCTGAAATCAAAGAATCGCTTATACTAAGCATCTCAGCTAACCTGCCTATGGAGATAACTTCCTTTTCATATGCATCAAAACACAAATTAACATAGAAAGATGACAGGCCAAGTTTCAGAGCTTCTTTCTTTCTTTTTAAAATTTTTGGAGAGAGAACGGGTTGTAGTTCTGGATCAATTTTTTCTTTTCTATTCAAGGGATTTGACTTCAACATCATAACAGTTTCTTGTGTGATTAGATTTGCATCTTTCAGTGCATATGCAAGAGCTGATGTACTAACTTTTAAGTTTCTTGCCCATTCTCTGCCTTTATCTATTGTCCACTTGCTTGAATCAGGAATATTAATCAATAATTCTCCTGGAATAAGAAAATTGGAGGCAAAGGCATTGGCGCGTATTTCTGAAAGTTTATTTCTATCATATTTTTTAAAAGAAATATTTGAATCTCCATTATCATCCAATATCGCGTGAGCGGCTTCGTGAGCGGCAGAGAATCTCTGTCTATAAATATCCTCATTATAATTTACAAGAATACAGTTTCCAGCAGTCGGATGCCTAATAAATAAGCCAGAAATTCTTGGATTATCTAGCCTTCTTCGAAAAACATGAAAACCTATTTTCCTAAAGTCATTATATATATTGATAATTCCTTTGTTAAAATCATACCTAAGATATTTTCTTAGTTTTTCTGCTGCCTCTTTACCTTGCTCTTTGAAATACGTTCCTCTCTTTTTAAAATGAAAAGGTGTTTGAAGCCTTTGAAAGGAAGTCTTTCTCATTAGAAATTCTTCACATTCACAGAGAAAAAGAAACTCCTGAATTGCCCATCGGTCTTCTTTGAAAAGTTCCTCATCATAATTTCTGAAGAGAGTCTCTGTCTGCTCAAATGGAGCAATTTGTTGGTTTGAGATAAAGAATTTATAATCAACCATATAGAAATCGGCTAAAATTAAGATTTCGTCACCGGTTGGCTCTTTTATGCCATTTTCAATTTCGGTAATTCTATCTACTGGAATTCCTGTAGAATTGGACAAATCATCAATATCAAACTGAAATTGTGTCCTATATCTTTTTAATTTTGATGATAACAATTCTAAGTCAAATGCCATTATTATTTTTCCTTACATCCAAATCATAATTAACAATTATTTTAATATTCCAAATATCCTTTTGACAGAAGGTCCATTATACAATCTTATAACAGTCCGTAAAATCTTGGGATTAGTTCCTTCGCTTTGCTCAGGACCGCTGCGTTCCTCGCAAGTATACTAAACTCTAAAACTTAAAACTTTGGTTTTAATGACGCTTGTTTGCATAGTTCGTTAGCTGTTATTCGATCAAATATTTTATGTCTTTTAATTGGTATTGTTTTTAGCTTATTTGTATAAATGGAATGATTTCCCCCTTCTCTAATGAGAAAGAAACCGTTTTCTTTAAGATATTTTATAAGTTCACGACGCTTTACGGACATTTTCAATCTCCACAGGTATTTGTTCAAACAATGCTCCGGCAGAAGGGATTTCCTTTCCCTGTTGGGTATAGGCAAGAATCATTTCCGAAAGAGCATCTTTTAACATTTCTCTGCATTCTTCTAATGATTTTCCTTCAGTTACTACTTCTGACCATTCCAAAATCTGCCCCATATATCCCGATGGAATCTTTATGTATTTTGCAGTAAAACTGTTTATCATTATATATCTCCTCCTATACCCATTTTAGCATATTGATTATTGTTTCCTTTTTCCTTTTGCTTATCCTTCCCATTTCTCTTCTTCCAAACACCTCTTAGTTATCCCTGTGAAGAGGACCAACTGCGCATCTTACTCCGACTCCCCAGTGAATGCAGGTATCAAAGGGTATGGTGATCACTTCGATGCCTCTCTTTTCATACTCTGGAACTAGCCGCTCGTATTGCTTTGCCATTACCATGGTGTTGGGATCGAGCATTAGTCCGTTGGCGCCAAAAGCTTCATCTTCATTCTCCAGCTTTTTGATCTCAATTTTGTCCCATGCTTCAAGAGGCTCAGGAAGCTCCTTTATAAACTCAGGATAATATGAAAGTAATCCCGGACGATGTAGCATACAGACTGTATCCAGATGAAGAATCTTTGGATGTAGATCAATTTTATACACTTTATATGGGGAACCCAGTAATTGTTGAAGCCATTCAATTCCCGCTATGCTTGTGGCATTCCCTGAATAACCGACATATACATTAAAGTTGTCAGTAAGCACATCGCCGCGTTCAAGATACATATCATCTTCCAGGTAATGGGGTGAACAGGGAGGCATGGCGACATATCGGGAATTGTCAAGCTATCTACTCCTTTGCCCCATGTTTCATCAGCAATTTTACCATTTTTTCATGCTGACCCTGTTTTGCTATTGACAGTGGAGTTCTGCCGTCACCTGTCTTCACATTGATTTTCGCTCCGTTGTCAATGAGCATTTTTCCCACTTCATCGCTTCCCACAATGGCCGCCTGGTGTATCGGTCTCCATCCGTCCTTGTTTATTACATTGACATCGCTTCCTTTTTTTATCAGCATTCGCGCAATGTCGGCATACCAGTAACCCAGGGGCGGTTTTCCCATTTTCATGGTGTAAAACAGCGGGGTATTGCCCGATATATCCTTTGCATTTACATCGGATTTCCTGTCTATCAACAGCTTTGCAATTTTTGTTCTTCCTCCGCTCGCCGCCCAGAACAAAGGCGTCCATCCGTTCTCGTCTTTTATATTTACATTGCCACCGGCGTTTATCAGGAGCCTGACAACCCCCTCATTTCCTTTGAGAACCGCTCTATGCAATGGTGTACAACCATCCTTGTCCTTCAGGTTTACATTTGCATTTTTTCCAATAAGGAATTTAATTACATCGACCCCACCATACCTGACTGCAAGATGAAGCGGAGTCTCATCCCGGACAAGCCAATCCTTATCTTTTGCATTTACAAGCTGAGGATTCTGGCGTATAAGCTCCTTTACTTTTTTCAGGTCGCCATTTTGCGCCGCCTTATGAATCTCGCCTGCTTCCACCGATAATAAATTAAAAAAAAAGATTGTCAGCAGAAGTAAAATTGTTGTAATAATCTTCTTCATAATGTCTCATTCCTTTCTCTGTATATCGGGGTTGGGAAATCCCTCGTAACCTGGAAACGGGAAGTGAGATACGGGAAACGGGATCCGCCCTCCGTTCTCCTCTGTGGTCTTTGTGGTCTTTGCGGTTAATAAACAGACCTGTCATCCTTTATCCGTTTTCCTTTTCCTTTTCCTTCTCCCTCAGCTTCTCATCCATTTGTGGTTTTCTTTTGAAATAGTCTTTTGTCATTGTCAACACTACCCCGCTAAGACCCAGTACCCCGATCAGATTTGGGAATGCCATTAGTGCGTTGAAAACGTCGGATATATTCCATACCAGCTTTATCTGTAATGCGGCGCCAAGCGGGATTATCAATACATAAATCCAGCGATAAATGTTTACTGCCTTATGTCCCATTAAATATTCCGCTCCGCGGTCTCCGTAATATGACCAAGAGACCAGCGTTGAAAATGCGAAAAAGATGATTCCGAATGTGACAATATACTCGCCTATATAAGGGATGCCCTTTTCAAATGCGGTCATTGTCAGAACCGATGAGGTCTGGCCGTTGCTCCATACTCCGGTGGATATTATCACAAGCGCTGTCATTGTGCAGATGGTCAGGGTATCGATAAAGGGCCCCAACATTGCGACAAGTCCCTGTCTCACGGGCTCGTCGGTCTTCGCCGCCGAGTGGATGATAGGGGCGCTTCCCAATCCGGCCTCACTTGAGAAAAGTCCCCTGGCCACTCCATAACGGATGGTTGTCATAACTACTGACCCCACGAATCCACCGACCGCCGCTGTTGGGGTGAACGCATGGGTGAAAATCAATTTCAGGGCGTCATCCAGAACGTTGAAATGAGTTATGAGTACATAGAGAGCGCCGAGGACATATATGATACACATAAAAGGGACAACTTTCGAAGCAAATGCTCCGATTCGCTTTATACCACCTATTATTACGACGGCGGTCAAAACCGCCAGTATCAGTCCGACTGCGAATTTAATCCACTTCTCGGTAGCGCCTGAAGCTATTGCATCCGGGTAGAGATCCTCCAGCAGAAGTCTGTTGAAGCATTGTATCTCCGCATCGGTAAGTTTCCTGATTCCCTTTTTCTTATAATAATCGGTCTTGTCCCCCAATTTCATTTCTTTGAAATTTTCTTCACTGTAGAATTCCTTATTTTCTATAACTTTGTTGAGTCCGCCCATAAGCAATAATTTTGATTTTCCGTCAATCTCCGTTTCAGGGGAACTCCTCTCAATAATCTCTTTGGACGCGGGATCCAGGAGGAGCCAAAGCCGCTCTTCGGCGGGGTTCTCGACTTTTCTCAATCCCTTTATCAATTCTTTCCAGCTTGAAACATCTTCCTGTTTAATGAGGGATGAGCCCTTGACCCTGGACATATATAAGCTTGCAACCGGTGCGGCGACAGAGTTTGCCTGCACCATGTTCCCGATTCCAAAGGATGCGATAACCGTAAACAAGGCGAAAAGGAAGCCAAGCCATTTTTGTTTCAGACCAAGCTCCAGGTAGTACATGGGTCCGCCACTAACGACTCCGTCCTTGTCGATTACACGGAATTTCTGTGATAGAACTGAGCTTGCATATTTCAGAACCATGCCCACGATTCCAACCATCCACATCCAGAAGATAGCCCCCGGACCGCCTGTCGCTATTGCGGTGGCAACGCCCGCGATGTTTCCCGTTCCGATTGTCGCGGACAATGCCGCCGACAATGCCTGGAAAGGTGTTATTTCCCCCGGATGATCCGGATCGTCGTATTTGCCGCTGATCAATTCCACCGCGTGCTTGAATGCCCGGAACTGGAGTCCCTTGAGTATTATAGTATAATAAAGTCCCGCTCCCAGGAGTAGTATAATTGTAAATGGACCCCAGGCGAAGCTCTGAGCTTTTTCTACAAATTTTTCCAGTATGATGGTGAAATTTTGCACTTCATCTTCTCGCTTTCGTTGTAGGCACTACATAAGGGGAGGTCTGAAGACCTCGTCTACGTATTTGGACAGGAATTATATATAAGAATTATATATTAAGAAAATTCGAATAAGTTTAAGATATTCCTTTTGTAAGTATTCAGTTCCCCGGCATCTCGTTGCGAAAATCGGGGGTTGAAGTTTCTCATGCAGGCTGAAGTCTGAATAGTTTCTTCCTTTTGAGTATATTAAACAGGAAGGAAACCTCTCAATTAGAGCGAAATCAAGGGGTAAAATAACAACAGGGAGATTGCCGGATGCCAAGATCTGAAAGTCGAAAAATCGAGAATATATCGGATGATTACAAGGAATACCTGTCCCAGTTGCTTACATTGAGCCAGATGTTGAACTCCTCGCTGAAGCTTGATGAAGTCCTTAATATGACCATGGACTTGGTTGTCGATTTCGTCAAGGCCGAGAGGGGCTTTATCATGCTTTACAATGAAGACGAAGAACTTGAGTTGAAAGCTTATGAGAATGTTGACCCAGACTTGATAAAAGAACACAAGGACATCAGTCACACTATATTAAACGCATCGGCGAAAGAGGGAAAAGATGTTCTTTCCGTGAACGCCCAGCGGGATCCCCGTTTCAAGAACCTGGAGTCTGTCATGCTCACGGGGATGCGCTCCGTAATGTCAGTACCACTGAAAGTCAAGGACAGAATAATCGGGGTTGTCTATCTGGATAACAGAATCGAGGAGGGGATGTTCAAGGAAAGACACTTGAATATGCTTTCCGCATTCTCTAATCAGGCGGCGGTCGCCATCGACAACGCGAGGCTATATGAAAACCTGGTACGCTCTTATGACGAGCGGTTTGAGCTTATACACGAATTACACCAACAGGAAAAAATGCGACTTGCGAGCGAGGAAGCAAACCGATTGAAATCGGAATTTGTCTCCATAGTTTCCCACGAACTCAGAAGTCCCATGACTGTCATCAAGACATACACATCGGCACTTCATATTGATGGAGCATCGGGCAAGAATTCAATATCAAAAGAACAGACATTTGATATATACAAGACTATTGATCAGGAAGTTGACAGACTTATCAGCATGATAAACAAGATGCTTGATATATCCAGGATTGACGCGGGAAAACCTCTTAAAATGGATTGGAGGGAATGTGATATAATTCCTTTTATCAGGAATCTTTTAAAAATTCAAAGAACTTCGAAATTTTATCGAAAAAAACACAGGATTATTGAAAATATCCCGTCAAATTTGCCAAAATTAAGATGTTCTCAGGAGGAGCTGTCCCAGATAATTTCGAACCTGGTGGAAAACGCGCTCAAATATTCTCCTGACGGTGGGGATGTAATAGTCTCCGTAAAAAGCGAGCCTGAATGGATAGTTTTCTCTATAAAAGATCAGGGTATGGGAATATCCGGGGAGAACCAGGAGAAGTTATTCAGGAAATTCGAGAGATTTGACAAAGGAAGCAAGAGAACAATACCCGGCACAGGACTGGGATTGTACCTGATAAAAAACCTGATAGACCTTCATGGGGGAAATGTCCAGGTTAAAAGTAAGCTCGGCGAGGGAAGCGAGTTTATTGTCTCTATTCCCCGGGAGATTAAATAAACCCGGATGATGCTTTTTAATTCACCGCAGAGGACGCAGAGAGCGCAGAGAGTTTATTACAAATCAGGATTTAATGTAAATTCTGCGCATAAATTTTCAGGTATTACCTGGCATAGATTTATACTTCCAACAACAGAATTCTTTCACCGAAATAAAGCTACAGAGCATTAATTACAGGATTAAAGAGGAGAATTTTAAATGAATCCTTCCTGGAAACCAACCCATGCGGTATGGGAATTGACTTTACTTTGCAACATGCGCTGTCTTCACTGCGGGTCCTATGCGGGGTCCCCCAGAGATGACGAGCTTTCCATGGAGCGGGCACTCGATCTTGTGGATGAGCTTGTTGACCTGGGACTTCGAAGAATTACACTTTCCGGAGGAGAACCTCTTCTGAGAAAGGGATGGGAAATAATTGCAGAGAGGTTTATTAATAAAGGTGTAAGGACCGGGCTAATATCAAATGGATGGTTTATCGAAAAAAATCTCGAAAAAATAAAGTCCACAGGGAAATGGGATGTAATCGCTATGAGTCTTGACGGTCTGCGAAAAACCCACGATGCTTTCCGTCGCACCCCGGGTTCATTTGACAAGATCCTGTCTGCATACCGTGCCCTTGATAAAGCGGAAATCGAAACAGCCTGCATCACCTGTGTCTCCCGGCATAATTTTCACGAAATGGACACAATCCACGATATTCTTCTCACCCACGGAGTTCGATCCTGGCAGGTTCAACCTCTTTTTATCGGAGGACGCACGAGAGAGTATCAGAATATGATGCTCGATATCGAGGAACTTTATGAGATAGCGAAGTTCATTGCAAGAAAGAAAAAGGTAAGCCCGATGAATATCTTCCCGGCGGATGGAGTGGGTTATTATTCACGCTTCGATAAAGAAATCCGCCCCGAGGGATGGCCAGGTTGTCAGGCGGGACTCCGGGTTATAGGTATCGAGGCTAATGGAAATATCAAGGGATGCCTCTCTTTATACCCGGAATCACTAGCGGGGAATCCCTTTGTCGAGGGAAATGTCAAGGAGCAATCATTAAGAGAGATATGGGAAAATCCCGAAGCTTTTGCATATAACAGGAAGTTCGATCCGGAGAAAGCGGAGGGTTTCTGCAAGGAGTGCAGGCATCTCGAGAAATGTCGTTGCGGGTGCTCAGCCGAGGCGTTTTTCTTAACGGGGACGACGTATGACAATCCTTATTGCATACACAGGCATGTCTGTCTTCAAAGCGAGCCTGAATATAAGACAACTGTACCGATGACCGATGAGTTCAAAGAAAAGTCGGATAAATATTATAAAAAGAAAAAAGAAGAGAAAAAGAAGAAGAAATTACATCGCAATGCACCGGGAAAAACCGGACTGTCGGAATATAGTCCGGCTCATATACAGGTATTCAGGTAATATGGAAATTGGAATCGAGAGGCGAGAGACGAGAATATTTCTCGTTTCACATTTCCCACTTCCCACTTCCCACTTCCCACTTCCCGCCTCCATTTAGGAGATATTAATGTGTTTTCTCCGGTTATTCTCTGCGGTGAATAGTTAATCTATCGTGTAACCCTTGTTCTTCGGCGAGACATCGAAATCTAACTCACGTCCCGGCGGTACTATAACATTTTTGCACATAAAAAAGACCGGGAGGGCGAAAATTGCATTCCAGATTAAAAAGACGGGAATTTTATATAAATCTGCAAAAGTAGGATAATAAATGTCCAGGAGTATCGCTACACCCGATAGGATAAGAGCGAACCCCGCCGATCCTATAACGGAGGAGAGGAGAGGCACAAGGAAATTGTCCGTTTCAACTTTTTCCGGCACTATTCCCGCCGCCAATCCCGCGAGGCAATAACCCAGGATGTATAATCCCCACAGGTTCCATGAAACGATTCCCGTGATGATCCCCCCGATCAACCCCACAATAATCCCCTCACGATAACCCTTCAAAAGCCCGATTGAAATGACGAAAAGCAAGACAAGATCAGGCTTTATTCTCAACAGAATAAACTGGGGGAAGAATGACGTCTGCAAAAGCGCCATGACGGTTATTACCAATATATAAATAAGTATAGAAGCTTTTTTTCTCATAATATGATCCCATTACTTTTTTTCCACAAGTAACACATATTCCAGGTTGTTGAAATGTACCGCCGCTTTGATCTGAACGGATTTGTAAAGAATATTTTCAACTCCGTATATTCTCGACACTTCGCCGATAATTTTTCCCGGCGGGTAAATTCTTGAAAGTCGCGATGTTATTATCTTGTCGCCCACCTTTACCTCGGCGTCAGCTTCGATATATTTCATGCGGCATGTATTTCTGCCCTCGCCATAGACCACTCCCAGCGCGCCGGAGGAAACGACCTGTGAGGGCACGGCGGATTTCTCGTTAAAAATAAGCCTTACTTTTGAAGTATATTTTGATACGGAAACAACTCTGCCCACGAGTCCCTCCGCCGATATTGCAACCATATTCTTCTTTACGCCATGTTTGAATCCCTTATTTAGCTTGATGGATTGAAACCAGTTGTCGGGATTCCTGGCGATTACTTCAGCCGCAATTACCTTCCCTTTCTGATGTCGAGATATATCCAAAAGTTTGCGTAAAGTTTTATTTTCATCAATAGCCCGGTTATATTTTTCCTGTTCTTCCCGCAGAGCGTATATTTCAGTCTGGAGCTTCTTGTTACCCTCTTCAAGAGTGGCAATTTTTGTGAAGGATCTCCAGGTGCCGGATATACTCTTACCTACACCGGTAAAGAAGGATTGCAGGGGAACAAAAACAGTAGATGAAGCTTTTTCTACTTTATTGGCTTCACCTTTTTGATAAGTATCCCACTGAATAAGTATTGCCACAATACTTATCGCCAGGATAATTAATATAGCTATTACTTTTTTCTTCCCCATTAGTTAAACTGTCTCAAATAAATCCTGCCTATTTCTGTTGGTCTTATGCAGGAGTAGTTTTGCAGGAGCCTTTTTCCCAAAGGCGACTTGCTCCTTAACTTGATTTTAACATATGCTGCCTATTTCCTTTAACCTACTGCGGAAGAAGTATTTGGAAATAGTTTTGTAGGAGCCTTTTCTAAAAGCGATTCTTTCAGATAACATTTATTAATGGCATAATCGGGACACAATGATCGCGATTTTATTGAGATATTCGTTTCCCGGAAAACCAAAAACCTGCTATTTTTAAACGGTATCGTTTTTATCGCAGGTAAAAAATTATATCGGAGAATGCCTGAAATTTGATGCGTATAATTGGCAGTGAACCCTCGTATATAATAGATTCTCTGCGCCCTCCGCGGTGAGTTTAAAAGCTTTATCCGGGTTTAAATGTTGTTTATCCCAGTCTCATTTCCTTCCCCATAAATACTCGTTTGAATAATTTTGGGCTTTTGAACAGTCTTTCGCACCCCAGCGCAACGCTTGAAATGGGATCCTCGGAATTCTTACAAAGAACCCCCGATGCTTTTGATAGAACCTCATCAAGGTGACGCAGGAGACTGCCTCCGCCGATAAGGGTAACTCCCTGCTCATAAATATCTGCTGACAATTCCGGCGGGGTTGTCTCGAGAGTTTGTTTTAAAAGCTCCACTAACAGTTGGACTATCTCCTGGAGAGCTCCGCATATTTCGTTGCTGTCAATCTCCAGTGAACGCGGAAGTCCGCCGGTGAGATCTCTTCCTCTAACAATTGCTGAATGAGTCACCTTTGTCTCCATAGCAGATCCTATGGATATCTTTAATTCCTCGGCGGTACGAATTCCGATAAGTAAATTATATTTTTTCCTTACATAATTGAGAATCGCTTCATCCATTTCATCCCCGGCAATTCTTGAAGTGCGCGCCTGGACAATATCCCCCATGGAGGTAACCGCCATTTCGGATGTTCCGCCTCCGATATCAACAACCATGCTCCCCTGGGGTTGCATTATGGGAAGTCCCGCTCCAATCGCCCCGGCAAGCGGTTGCTCGATAATATAGACACGACGCGCGCCCGCCGCCTTAGCCGCCTCGGAAACCGCTCTCCATTCAACATCCGTCACATCGCTGGGCACGCCTATTATGACTCTGGGCTTTATAACGCCGTCAACCTTCAGTTTTTTCAGAAGATGTTGAATCAACTCCTCCGCCACGTCAAAATCGGCAATCACACCGTCCTTGATTGGGCGGACAATCTCGATGTTTCCGGGAGTTCTCCCCACCATGTTGCGGGCCTCGGTCCCCACAGCGATTATCTTCTCTGTGTCAAGGTCCCGGGCGACGTAGGAAGGTTCAATAAGAACAATCCCCTTTCCCTTTACAAATATGGGAGTATTGGACGTGCCAAGGTCTATGCCCACATCCGCCGAGAAACTGCTTAATAAATTGTCAAGGTATATGTATGACATGATTGGTTATGAGAGGTGAGAGGTGAGAAACGGGATCCGATTTCCGTTATCCGTTATCCGTTATCCGTTTATCGGGACGGGGACGTCCCTCCTACAGTTTCAACCTCTGATCTCCGTCATCCGTTCTCCATTCTCCTATCACGGATTCATCAAATTCACCCCGATTTTTTTTAACATCAGATAAAGCTTCATCAGGGGTAATCCCACGACATTGGGATAATCTCCTTTTATCGAATCCACCAGGAAAACACCGTATCCCTGGATCCCGTAAGCCCCCGCTTTATCTGTATATTCACCGGTTTTGACATAATTATCAATCTCCACCGGATCCAGTTTTCGAAATGTAACCTCTGTTTCTTCGAAATCTTCCATTAACCTTCCGCCGGGGAGAGATAAAAGTACCACCCCGGTAATAACCCGGTGAGTCCTGCCTGACAGCTTATTCAACATAATCCTTGCTTCTTTTTCACTTCCGGGTTTTGGAAGGAGGTGGTTGTCAATAACAACGATTGTGTCCGCCCCGATAAGCACAATTTCTTCATCTCCCTCATGACTCTGGGGAGATTTCTTGATTGTCGAGGCCGCTGCTCTCACTTTTTCAATAGCATTCTCGCAGGCAAGATGTCTGAAATCCGTGAGATCCCCTTCATGTTGATTTTTTTCATTAGTCGAAGTTACCAAGATATCAAAGGGGACGTTAAACTTTTCCAGCATTTCCTTCCTGCGCGGTGAACCTGAAGCAAGTATGATTTTCATAGTTGGCTGATTATAACATAAGTGCATACCTTTGCCAAGTTTTATTCATGTTGTTTATCTTAACGGAATTGAGAAATTGCCGATCTTTATATCGGGAAATTTGCTCTTTATCTCGTCAAGATATTTTTTTACTCCGATAGATTTACCTCCGGGGTGACCCATAATCTCGAAATAATAATCAGGATCGATATTCAAATTCCTGATCTGGATCATGTCAATTTTATATTCCTCCAGAAATTTGAAGAAAGCATCCCTCTCCTCTTCACGGTCATTTATTCCCGGAAGAAAGAGATGATTCAGAGAAATGAAGATTCCTTTCTCTTTGCCTCTTTTTATGCTTTCAATTACATCCCCGAATTTATATCCAACGGGGCGGAAATATTTTTGATATCTCTCCTCTATGGCACTGTTCAAGCTTACTCTCATGCTGTCAAGTCCGGCGTCGAAAAGCTCGCTCATCATATCGGGCAAGCTTGCGTTTGTGTTTATGTTTATCGTGCCTTTATCGGTATCCTGGCGGATTTTTCTGATTGCATCGGCAATAAGCTTCCCTTTCATCAAAGGCTCCCCCTCGCAACCCTGTCCGAAGCTTATTATGCCGCCTTTTGTCTCAAGGTGAGGAACGGCAATTTCAACAATCTCATTAACCGTAGGGATAAATTTTATTCTATCCTGGGGTGACGGAACGCCGTTAATGCGATTTTCCGAGATACATCCCCCGCATCTTGCATTACACACCGGGCTAACAGGGATTCCGCCTTCCCATCTATCATAAAAGATATTTTGCGCTGTAAAACATTTGTACTCAACACTGCAGTTGGACAGGTGTTTCAACAGCCTGTTTTTTTTATGCGCCTTGAGCTTTCGCTTTATTTTGCCCGCCAAATCCAGGCTGCTATACTGCGTGGGATCCCACCTGATATCTTCATGGGTTTTAATGGCGGCGCAAAAAATATTCTCTCCCTGTATTGCCATTGCGGTGTATGCAAAGAAAGGAAGAATGCGGGCATCTTTTTCTTTCTTATATGCCGGCAGGTAAGTGCGGGTATATCCCGGTGGAATTATCGCCGCCACGGGGAACGCATTTTGCTTGTCGATTTTCCTGACCTCAACACTCCTCTTTTTCTTATCCCGACCAAGAGCAATCCTGTCAATCATCATTGACAACGAAGAACCCGGCGGCAGGGGAATGAAATCATCATCACTCAAGGGAATATTATCCTTTCCGGATCTTCCCATCGGTGTCAATCCAGGCTCTTCAAAAAGGTCGCCTGATTTATTTGATATTGCAAGGTAATACATATTAAAAAATCTCCTTAAATTATATTTATATCATTATTATTCATCCTTGATTATACTTTTGCTGTCACAATTCAACTGAACCTCATCACAGGGACGTCATCCTGAACTTGCCTGCCCTGAACTTGTTTCAGAGTTTCAGGATCTATTCATGATAATTTCAGGTTCAATTTAAAAAAACCTGTACTGAACTCGTTTCAGGAACCAATATTCGAAAAATCATTAATTCCAGAAGAACGGAGGGTGCCCTCTTATCAGGAAAGGATATTATTCCCTCATACATAAAATATATATTCAGGTGATCCTGCTATTCATCCGGGTGATCCTGCTATTCATCCGGGAGCATCAATAATTCTTAAAAAATTATCAAGTCATTACCTAAACATAATATTTTATCTTGGAAGGGAGTATGTACAATGAATAAGTTAATTGCCAGGTTTTTCACCTTGGCTCTTGTCATGAGCATGGCAGTATGTTTATTTGCAAATGCTGAGGAAAAACAATCCCCGGAGAAGAAAGGGGGGATTTCATTACCGGTGGGTGCCATTGTTGAAGCACCGATAAATCCAACAATTGTTAGAGCTGAGGGCAAGATAAACTTTGTATATGAATTACATATCACAAATATGAGTAAAAAACCCATAAATTTGAAGAAAATCGAGGTTTTTGGATATGTCGAGAGAGAATCTCCCCTTGTATGTTATAAAGCCAATGACTTCAAGGATATACTTATAAGACTTGGCGAGAAACCCGGAGCGAACGACAACAGGGAAATCAAACCAGGCAAGAGAGCGGTGGCATATATCTGGATTGCGCTGGATGAAAAAAGGCTTGTGCCCGACAAATTATATCATCGGATTACTTTTGACGAGGATGAAATCTCCAGGGGAGAGTTGGCGGTTCTCAATGTGCCGATAATCAATGTAAGCAAGGAAAAGCCGATAAGAATCCATTCGCCTTTATTTGGCAACGGTTGGCTGGCGGCCGAGGGGCCGATAAATATTAACGGTTATTCACATCATCGTTTTGGTATTATTCCATTTAAAGGCAAGGCATGGATTCCACAACGTTTTGCCATAGACTGGATGAAGTTCGGTCCCGACGGGGAACTATTCCATGGAGATCCTTCGAAAAACGAAAACTGGTATTGCTACGGTAAGAAAATACACTCCGTCGCCGACGGGATTGTTGTTGAAGCGATGGACGGTGTGCCGGAAAATGTGCCTCTTGCCAAAGAGAAAGCGGTGCCGATGACTTTGGAGAATATATGTGGAAATTATGCACTAATTGACATCGGTAATGGACATTATGCGCTCTACGCTCACATGATACCCGGAAGCGTAAAGGTTAAAAAGGGGGATAAAGTTAAAACCGGGCAGGTGCTTGGCTTGCTGGGAAATTCAGGTAATTCCACTGCTCCCCACCTGCACTTCCATATAAGTACCACCCCATCGGGCAATTTGCTGGCCTCCGAGGGTTTGCCGTTCGAGATTGGATCTTTCCTGTATGAGGGAAAAATTCCGGTTCCATTTGAATGTGAAAGCATAAAAGGAATGGTATGGAAAAAGAAGCCCGGTGCGAAACCGGTGGCTCGAAAGAACGAGGTCCCGCTTGGATACAAGATTTATGCGTTTCCGGAAAAATGAAACATAATGCCGGAGGCAGATCTCCTTTATCTTTATATACATCTTTAATTATTGGTTATTTTCTGATAAACCGCAAAGAAGCAAAGGGCGCAAAGGTTCCCGTAAAGAAATTTTACAAACAATTCTTTGTTTACAATCGGAAATACGACCGTTGGTCCATCAATCCCTTGAACCCTCTGTGGTCTCTGTGGTCTTTGCGGTAAAAAAAATGTCATCAAAGAACCTCCAGACTATCCCGACTGGACAAATGAAAAACCAGGCACAATATAAAGGAGAAAGATATTGGACAGCATCCTTTTTAAAAAAACAAAAATAAACAACCTGGAATTGAAAAACCGTTTCCTGATGTCAGCCGCCGCAAGCGCCAAGGTGACGGAAGACGGTGATATTATTGCAGACAAGCCATTGATTCATTACAGGGTTGCAAGGGGAGGCGTGGGGCTGATAATAAACGGCGCCGCGAATGTCCATATATCGGGACGAAGCTCCATCAAATCGTCATTAATTGATGATGATGAAAGGATACCGTCTTTCAGGCGGTTTGCCGACAGAGTACATGCAGGAGGGGCGCCGGTGTCGTTCCAATTGACACATGGGGGTTTATGGGCGGGAGCTTTTCAGATTGCAAACGACCGTCGCCCCTTCGCTCCGTCGTACGTTATTCAAGACAAGCTCTGTAAATATATGAGTCCAAATCGTGAAGATTGTCCCGCCACAGAAGAACAAGTCTATGAAATAATCGAGGCATACGGCGACTCTGCGGCGCGTGCAAAAAAGGCAGGATTTGACGCCGTGGAAGTTCATGCCGCCCATGACTCATTGCTTGCGCAATTTCTATCCCCTGTTACAAATATCCGTCAGGATAAGTGGGGCGGTAATATTGAGAACCGATGCAGACTCCATTGTGAGGTTATGGCGAACATTCGCAAAAAAGTCGGGGCGGGATTCCCGGTGATAATCAAGCTCGGGGTATGTGAGGATCTCAAGGGAGGACTTACCCTGGATGACGGAATAAAGGCGGCTGAAATAATCGCACAAAAAGGTGATGTGGACGCTATCGAAGTAAGTCAGGGTCTCAGTTCCAGCGACGTGGATTTTAACGGAATGTCGATAAAGACCGGCATCAACAGCATTAAAAAAGAAGCATACTACCGGGAATGGACGAAGGCTGTGAAATCAGCGGTCGGAGGCGGTGCCCTCGTTATTATGCAGGGAGGTCTAAGGAGCTTTGAGTTAATGGAGGAAGTTGTACAAAATGGGGAAGCTGACCTTGTTTCGATGTGCAGGCCTTATATCTGCGAGCCTGGAATAGTAAACCGCTGGATGGAAGGTGATCGTGAAAAGGCGAAATGTATCTCCTGTAATAATTGCATAATTGAGGGAATAATGAAAGGAAAGCCGCTGGAATGCGGGTTGAGGGAGAAATTGGGTGTTCCGGATTACACAAAGGAATAAAATGAAAATAAGAGAATAAACAACCCGGTTATTTATTATCCATAAAAAGGAGGAAGTTAATATGGGAACAAGAGGAAGAGAAATAGTAGGGATGGATGTTGACAAGCTTATAGGAAAGTTGAATGCCGCCCTTGCCGACGAGTGGCTTGCTTACTATCAATACTGGGTAGGTGCCAGATTGGCAAAAGGCCCCATGCGGGGAATCGTTTCAAGCGAACTTAATGAGCATGCAGGCGAGGAATTGGAGCACGCTGAGATATTGGTCGAGAGAATCCTTCAACTTGGAGGCAAACCGATTCTTAACCCGAAAGATTGGTTCGAGAAAACGAACTGTGGTTATGATACTCCAATGGATCCTTCAACAATGTCGCTCCTGGAGCAAAACATAAAAGGCGAACAATGCGCCATAGATGTTTATGTGAAATTGATGAATGAAGTGAAAGACGCTGATCCAATCACTTACAACATCATTGTTGATATACTGGAAGATGAAGTTCAGCATGAAGAGGATCTTCAAGCAATATTTGAGGATATCGAAATGATGAAGGAAAAACATATATGCGCCTGATGTGCATCATGAGTTAATTCATGCCAAAGATATAGTTAAATGGGAATGTTATCAAAACAACAACATTCCCATTTTTATTTAAAAACGTAGCGCGGGTTTTCAAACCCGATAAAAAAGACCCGCTCGACTACTTCTCAAACAAACTTATAAAATTAAATATCTTCCCGTCAAATAATCCCCTGTCGCTCAATTTGATCTCCGGGATAACCAATAGCGCCATAAATGCGAGAGTCATAAAAGGAGCCCTCAATTTTGAGCCGTTACCCCTGACGATTTTTGTCATTTTTGAGTATTTTTCGGCAACCCCATATCCATCTGCATCCGTCATCAGACCTGCTATGGGCAGGCTAAGTAATTCCTCTTCCCTGTCGATTGCCAGTGAAAGTCCTCCTCTGTTTCTGATTATCATATTGGCTGCACGGGTTATATATTCATCGGAAGTTCCCACGGCAACAACATTGTGGGAATCGTGAGCGAATGACGATGCTATCGCTCCGTTCTTCAATCCGAAGTTCCTTACAAATGCAACCGCCGGAGGTACATTCTTGTATCGGTTCACAACCGTCAGTTTCAGTATATCATTATCCGTGTCGGACACAGCATTATCCCCGGAAAATTTTGCTGGTAAATTCAACCTGCGCGTTATTAGCTGTCCGTCAATCGCTTCGATAATATTGATAATCTTCCCGGCTTTTTTGACAACAAAATCCTCAACCTTCTTTTCGCCGGAATTAAAATTGTTAATAGTGTCAACTTTCATGTTGGTCAGCAAGCTCTTCCCGTTCTCCATAACAAGCTTTCCGTCAATATATGTTTTTAGAGCATTGAAATTTTCGAGGTTATCAACAACAACCATGTCGGCGGGATCACCTTTTTGCAGAAGCCCCACTTCCAGACCGTAGTGTTTTATGGGATGCAATATTGCGATGCGCAGAACGTCCATCTTGTCATATCCCAGCTTGACTGCCCTTGCCGCCATCTGATTTATATGTCCCTTCACAAGATCGTCGGGATGCTTGTCGTCACTGCAAAACATGCATTGATTCGGGAAAGTGCCGATAAACGGATGCAAGGCGTTGAAATTTTTCGCCGCGGATCCTTCCCTTATGATTAGTTTTAACCCAAGATCAAGTTTCTGTAGTCCTTCTTCATAAAAATAGGTTTCATGATCCGTCTGAATTCCCGCTGATACATATTTTTTCAGCCCCTCGCCGATAAGTCCGGGAGCATGCCCATCGATCGGTACTTTCAGTTTCTTTGCCACATCCAATTTTGCCATAACTTCCGGCACCCGATTAATTACTCCGGGATAATTCATCATCTCGCTGAGGTACTTGATTTCCTTTCTTTCAAGCAGCTTTTCGATTGAATCCGCCTCAAGACGAGCGCCGGAGGTTTCAAAGGATGTAGCCGGGACACAAGATGAAGCCCCAAAATAAAACTTGAACGGCACTTTGGCGGCGTTTTCAAGCATGAAATCCAATCCCGGAACTCCAAGCACATTGACAATCTCGTGAGGATCCGAGACAGTGGCAACAGTACCGTGAACCACTGCGAGCCTGGCAAATTCCGATGGTATCAACATCGAGCTTTCGATATGAATATGTGCATCCACAAAACCGGGTATTATATAATTGGAATATTCAGCGCTGTCTTCAATTATCTCTGTAATTTTCCCATCAGAAACAACAACAGTCCCCGGAAATATTTTTGAATCAACAATATCGACAATGTTTCCAGATATTTTCATAGCAGCCTCCTCGATTGTTTGTTTATTATAGTACTTCCAATTAATTTTGTTCGAAAGCCCTGAATTCCCCCTCCATTTTTGGTTATATGTGTGAGGAAACAGACATTTATTTTTTTGATCTACGGCGAAACGCCACAGCCACCTATGTTGTTATAATGGTGGGGGTGGCGTCCCGCCGCCCAAATTACAAGACATTATTTTCGAAAAATAGCTAATACAAAATAAAAAGATATATAGGAATGAAGTTGAATAATATATAAAATCAAATAACCGGAGATAGGCCTTTATGAAAGATAAAAGCAAATTGGACTTCGAAATTCCACGAGACCTTCCATATTATATCCAGAAAAAACAGGCGGTATTATTCGTCGGAGCGGGGCTTTCGAAAGCGGCGGGATTACCATTATGGGGCGAATTTATAGAGATATTGTTAAAAGATTTTGACACTAAGCCCCAGACTGCTGAC
Organism: Vulcanimicrobiota bacterium; assembly: GCA_021107945.1. Taxonomy (GTDB): domain Bacteria; phylum Vulcanimicrobiota; class JAJTBE01; order JAJTBE01; family JAJTBE01; genus JAIORV01. The sequence continues at coordinate 19,063 of JAIORV010000160.1, forward strand.
TTCCTTGACATTGTTGAATACTATGAAAACGAATTCGGCCGCCCTCGTCTTATGGAAAAATTTCATGATATATTCGGAGCGAGAGGCATAAAGCTCACAGAGGCTCACAAGATAATCGCCAGGCTTCCCTGGAAAACAATTGTTACCGGGAACTACGACAGGCTTCTGGAAAAAGCTCTTGAGGAATCGGGAGTTGATTTTAAGACAATTCTAACTAATAAGTCCATTTCTCTGGCAGCCGGAGATAAGATCAACCTTCTCAAGATGCACGGAGATGTGGATCTGCCTGAATCGATCGTTATATCCCGCACTGATTATGATGAATACAGAAACAAGAATTCCTCCCTGATAAACCACCTGCGAAGCCTGATTACCACAAATCCGTTCTTCTTCGTTGGCTTCTCTCTCACGGATCCCAACTTCCGCCTTATCATGAACGAGGTATATCAGGATTTGAAGGAATATCAGCGAATGAACTTCGCCCTGTGCGCCGGAATTGATAAATACCAACGGAAGCAATGGGAAAAAAGAAACATCAAGGCGGTGGATATACTCAATTGGAGTAACTTGACTCCCTTTTTCAAGAGGTTGGAAGAGAAAATTAAAATAGACCCCATTTCCATTCCACGGAGCTCTTTTGACTCTATAGCAAAAAGGTGGCGGAAAAAGGTTCACGACGGTGAAAAACAGCTTGACCCCAGAGGCATATTCCAACTTGTTCATTCTACAGGGATAATTAACCTAGAGGATATTTATGTTGAGCCTTTTCTGTCTCCGGGGGGAAAAGCAATGCCTATTTCCATCAGGAGTATCGCGGAATTCAATGCCAAAGATGCCCTGAGATTAATGTCGGAGGATGACGACACCGATATTAAAAGCATCAGCTCGGGCATATACAGAAGCCAGATTACAAGAGAAGGAAAGAAGCATATATTTCTTCACGAATCTGAAAGAAAAAAGTTCGAGGAGTTACACGGAAAAAAAATCGGCGATCTTCATGCTCTTGAAAGCCTACTCAGGTTTGAAAAGGATCTCGGTTTCATAGAGTTTGCAAAACACTGTCCCCGCGCTGTTATTATCGGCGATCCAGGATCGGGAAAAAGCGTCCTGTTACAGTACATGGCATACATATCTTCAGGAGAAAATAAAATCTTTCGCGATAAATACCTCCCCCTGAGGATTCCCCTGAAAAAATACTCCGCTCACCTTATGAAATCCCCGCAACATGTGCCGCTCAAAGATTTTATAGTTGAATATGTGCGAAAGAATATCGAGAACGAAGATTATATGGAAGCATTTCTATGGAAGAAAGTTGACGAAGGTAAGGTTCTCCTCCTTTTTGACGGCGTTGATGAGGTTTCGACCTTGAAGATGAGGGAAAAAGTATGTGCAGAAATACAAAGAGTCATTGATGACCATCACCGATGTCCCTGCTTCATTACATCCCGCCCCGCCGGGTATCAGGGAATGGGGTATTTCAACCTGATACCTCACTTTAACCTGAAGCTTTTTAAAAATGAAGAGATAGAGAAATACCTGCAAAAATGGTTCGAGTTAAGCGGGCCCTGGTACAACGAAAACGAAAAAATTGCTCTCAATCATGCAGTGACCCTATTCAAGGATATCAAAAAAAATGAGAGCGTTCTGAAACTAGCTCGCACCCCGCTTCTTCTGTTTATCATCGCTCAGATTCACCGGCAGACTATTAAACTTCCTGAACGACGAGTGGAGTTTTATGATGCCGCTGTCAAGACAATCGGCAGATCATGGCTTGAATTAAAGGGATTTCAGGAAGGAGTTGATTTCCCGCCCCTCTCGATTCTACTTGACGGGCTGGACCTCGTCGCTTTCAATCTACATAAGGATTACGAGGAAAATATTGCCCCCGAGGATACCGTCAGGGATTGGATTGCCGATTCTTTTTGCACCCGGCGGGGATATTCGCGTGAGAAGGGATTGGAGGAAGCCGAAGATTTCCTGGAGGCGGTCAGGGAGAAGGTAGGTATCCTGGTTGAGAAAGAAACGGGCAAATACGGATTTATTCACCTGACATTCCAGGAATACTTCGCCGCCCGGCATCTATCCGTTGGAAAGGGAACATCATTTGCCACGGATTTCGTCAGGAAATGCAGGCATAATCCCCGGTGGAAGGAGGTTATTATGCTTATGGTGGGAATGGCGAATCCAGCTCTTGCCGACAGACTACTCCGCGCCATAATGGAGCCTCCCTCCCTATATGAGGATTTCCTTCACCGGGATCTTTTCCTGGCGTCCGAATGCCTCAAGGATCAGCCCGACGGGCTGAGTATTGAAAGGAAACAAGAGATTACTAATAAGCTTATTGAGGTAATCCAGGGAGATAATGTCGCCATAGCAAGAGGAGAAGCTTTTAATCTCCTTCCTTTTGGGGCTCCCATTGAGTCCTGGAAGAAAGAGGACAGGAATTGGATGATGAAAAGACTGGTGAATGAAGATTCAGATGTCCGCCAATCCGCCGTTGAATATTTCACCCAAGCCGCCCCCGACGACCCTGAAATAAGAAATGAAATGAAGAAAAGACTGGGGGATGAAAATTGGCGTATCCGCAATTCCGCCGTTGAATATTTCACTCAAACCGCCCCCGACGACCCTGAAATAAGAAATGAAATGAAGAAAAGACTGGGGGATGAAAATTGGCGTATCCGCAATTCCGCCGTTGAATATTTCACTCAAACCGCCCCCGACGACCCTGAAATAAGAAATGAAATGAAGAAAAGACTGGGGGATGAAAATTGGCGTATCCGCAATTCCGCCGTTGAATATTTCACCCAAACCGCCTCCGGCGACCCTGAAATAAGAAATGAAATTATGAAAAGGCTGGCGGATGAATGTGAGGCTGTCCGCTATTCCGCCGTTCAATATTTCACCCAAACCGCCCCCGACGACCCTGAAATAAGAAATGAAATTATGAAAAGACTGGGGGATGAAAATTGGTCTGTCAGCAATTCCGCCTTTGAATATTTCACCCAAACCGCCCCCGACGACCCTGAAATAAGAAAGGAAATGATGAAAAGGCTGGGGGATGAAGATTCAAGTGTCCGCTATTTCGCCGTTCAATATTTCACTCAAATCTCCCCCGAAGACACTGAAATAAGAAAAGTAATACGTAATAAAATTATGGAAAGACTGGGGGATAAAGATTTAATTGTCCGCAATTCCGCCGTTGAATATTTCACCCAAACCGCCCCCGACGACCCTGAAATAAGAAAAATAATAAGTAATAAAATTTTGGAAAGAATGGAAATTATGAAAAGAATGGGGGGTAAAGATTTAATTATCGGCGCTCCCGCCGTTCAATATTTATTCCAAACCGGCCCCGACGACCCTGAAATAAGAAAAGTAATAAGTAATAAAATTATGGAAAGAAAGGAAATTATGAAAAGCCTGGGGGATGAAGATTCAAATATCCGCAATTCCGCCGTTAAATATTTCACCCAAACCGCCCCCGACGACCCTGAAATAAGAAAGGAAATGATGAAAAGGCTGGGGGATGAAGATGAGGATGTCCGTTTATCCGCCGTTCAATATTTCGCCAAAACCGCCCCCGACGACCCTGAAATAAGAAATAAAATGATGAAAAGGCTGGAGGATAATAATTCAGATGTCCGCCTTTCCGCCTTTGTATATTTTACAAAAGCCATTAGCAAAGACAAAAAATTTGCAAAACAGATATTGGATTTTATTCAACGAAAGCCCGAAATTCTTATTTTGACCCCTGCGTTAATCCCTGACGTTGCAAGGTCCATAAAAAATCACAAGTTTATATCCGATGAATACAAAAAAAGAAGACCCCATTTCCCGGCAAATGACAAAGAATCATTAGATCATATATACTACAATCTCCTTCTCGAAACCCTCAAACTTGTGGAGGCTGACTAAGCTGTTTTAAAAGAAACGAATTTATTCAGACCCCTCACTGTAGGAGAGCCTTCCAGGCTCGATTGTCGTGGCAAGATGCCACTCCTGCAAGAGGACTGAATACTCACAAAAAACATGTTGTTTTTAGCATTTATTCAGACCTCTCTTGTGGGAAGAACTCTACAATCTCGATTTTATGCCGTTTTCAGGCTGGTCGGGAGACCGACACATATCGAAGAATTTCCTGAATGTTGTCCTGAGAGATCGCTATTCATGGATAGAGATCCTTCGCTGTGGAATAAATCGGAGAAATGTGAATCTCGTTCTTGAGAAAGGTTTGTTTGTTCAAGAAAATCGATCGTTTTCCGCTCAGGATGACAAAATGCGCAAGCCTTGTTATTGTGAACCTTTGTGGCCTTTGTAGTTAAAGACATCTTTGAAAACGAAAAAGTTTGATCCGAACAGATATGTATGTTTATTTAACAAAATCCCCGGTGGTATTTTTCAAAAGAATTAAACAACTATTCATTTATCTCTAATATTCATTTATCTTATTCATTGCCTCATCCCACTGTGTATCCTTGGCGAATTGGAGTTTTGGGTATCTCCAGTCCACCTTGTTCGAGTCGGGAATCTCGGCGTTTAGACCGTGAATGTTTCTCTTGAAGACTGAATGCTCCTCGGCTATTACTGCCCTTTTAACCGTTGTCATTACAAGCTTGCCGTATGCTTTTAACGTCTCGTCTTTTATGTCTTTACTTTCCGAGATTTGCTCGGCGAAATGGTAGAGGTCCTTGTAGCCGTAGAAACTTTTTGTCTTCTGGGCAATTTTTCTCAACACTTCGTTGGGGGTATCGGTTTTTAATATCTGTTTTGCAAGTGAATTGCATGCATCTTTCAGGTTCGGCATTTTCGACAGATCGGTCGCTGAAATTGTGGATATTGCCCAGCTATCGCTCGCATCATCAACAATTTTCTTTGCAAGCGCTTCCGGTGAGATATCTAGCTTCTGCTTTAACGCGCCGTCCAGATTCTGGAGATTTTTCTTTGTGAGGAGAGGAACATATGGCCATCCGTCTGCGCCCTCGTTGTTCTCGGAGGCGACCATGTATTTTGCGTTGTCTCTCAGCTCATACGCAACCTCGGTTGAAGCCATGAGGCATGCATCGAATCCCAGGACATCGATCTGCCTGCCCGTATCTTTTTGTGCCAGATCCAGGCCTTCTTTTATCTGCGGCGTGGTCATGTCCCTATAATGGCCGTAGTCGGAAACCGCGCCCCTCCAGGCACCGCCATGATCAGATATAATAAGGGCATAATGCTCGGCGGGATATTTTTCCATGCCAAATTTGATAAAATCTGCAAGCTCTTTGGGACTCGCCATGTTTGTACTGCCCATATCCTCGAGAACCGGGGATTTTATCTCGTCCATGTTATCGTCTTTTATAAGGTAATATCTCTTGCAATCTCTGTTCCCTTTATCCAGTTGGACAACAAGGTTCATATTGGCGGTTGAGCCTACCGATTCCATTTCGTTAACATCACTTACCATATATGGCGTCAGGTTGTTATCACCGGCGGCATAATGAAGAATTGTCCACTTTTTAGGAGCTTTTGCATCTTTCCCGGAGTCAAGATCGACGGAATCTTTGATTGTATGTTCTGATGTATTCTTTTCCGCGCTTTTTTCCGCATTTGACTTCGTTGATGACTGCGTCAATGCGTTTGTTGCACCGGGATTGATTCTTCCGATTGTCATGTTTCTTCCCCTCTCATTACGTTGAAAGAAATATATAGGTCTCTTTTCTTCTATAATTATAATTGAGTTAGTGGCCAAAAACAATTAAAAACATGTTAACATATGGTAAAGAATATCGATGTCAGGATTTCTCCGGGGCTTTCGATTTTCTCTTGAACTTACTGAATATTTTCTCTTCCATCCATTCTTTATCTTTTTCATCAAGCTTGTCATAATTCTTCCATTTATCAAGATCCTCCGGTGTGCCGGGCAGGGTTACATTTAAATATTTATCTATTACCCGGGCTCTCCAGAAAAATCGAAGCACAATCGCCCACGCTATTGCTATAAGAATTACAACAAGATAATCAACAGGATGCCGCAGAAGTGTCAGTCCATAGAAATTCCTCAACCCGGGCTTCACAAGGAAGAATATGAAGATAGCAAGCATTCCCGCGGATAGGATGGCGGGTTTCCAGTCATTATTAATTTCATCTCCTCCACCCCAGAATTCCGTTGGCGGTTCTGCAAACACAATCAGGAGTAAGCCACAGAATACCGTCATATATGTTAGAGCGTGTTGAGCGTATTCAACATCGGGAACGCCCATCTGAAAATTTGTCAACAGAAGGAAGAAAAGATATGTTAACAATCCCGCCGCGCTAAATGTAACAACCGCCGGTATAACAAAGTGCATCATCTTTTTTGTCATACTTCCCTTGCCAACTGCCCCGGGACGGGCCCAGAGCGCAAGGGCAAAGCAGGGAATCGACAAAGTCAGTATCGATATGATAGAACTTTGCTTTGGTGTGAAGGGAAAGCCTGCACCCAGGATGGATATTGCGGAAATAAGAAGTGTAAGGTAAAGAATCCTTGTCATGTAAAGCTTTAAAATATCCTTCATCCCGTTTAATATTCTCTGTCCTTCCCTGAATGCCCGGGGAAGAGCCCGGAAGGAGTCGTTCAGCAATATAATCCCCGCAACGCTTCTTGTTGCCTGGCTTCCGCTTTGCATTGCAATTCCCAGGTTCGCCTGTTTGAGAGCAAGCACATCATTTACACCGTCGCCGGTCATTGCCACATAATGCCCCATAGCCCTGAGTGTCTTTACGATTCTCTCTTTTTGGTGCGGGACTATCCTGCCGAATATTGTCGTATTGTTAACAGTCTGCTTGAACTGCTCATCATCCATTTCCTTTAAGTCGGGTCCTGATATCATTTTCATAGGCTTGCCGTCTTTATCCAATCCTGCCTGCTTTGCAATGGCGGCAACTGTCACGGGATTATCGCCCGATATGATTTTGATCTGAATGCCGTCCTCTCTGAATTCCTTGAGGGTCCTCCTTGCATCACGTCGTATTTCGTCACTGAAGCAAAGAAGACATAAAGGAACGAGATCATCCGGCAACTCGGGTTTATCTTTCTCCACATAAAGGGATTTTAAATCGGGATGTATTGCGAAGAGCAAGACTCGAAATCCTTTGGAGGTCCAATTCTCGACCTGCTCATCGAGGTTTTCCGTCGGAGTTATATTTGATTTGAGCATCTCCGGCGCACCCAGGACAAACACACCATGAAGATCCTTGTTGTCAAACGATAGGGCGCTCCATTTTCTTGCCGATGAAAACGCTACTTCTTCATGAAATTCCATCTTCTCACCGTTACAAGCCCTTGCAATTGCATCGCTCGTGGGATTGCTTGCCGAGGAGCTCCGGGCATATACTCCCAGAATATTACGCAATTTATCTTCTGAAATGCCTGTATTCAAAACCCTCATATCGTTCATTTTTATTTTGTTTGTTGTCAGGGTCCCGGTCTTGTCAAGACACAGGACATCCACATTGCACAGAGATTCCACCGAGTTCGCCTGTTGAACCAACGCTCCCTTGTCGGCAATCCTGACCGCTCCCATGGCATACGCTACGACAATCATTAAAAAGAGACTGCTCGGCGCAAGCCCGAATAGGACGGAGGCCATACGAACACTTTCCAGGAAAGAAACTTCATCAAGAATCGCCCTGAGTGTGAGGAGAATTCCAAAAAACAAAATTACCGCAAGGAGTATCCTTATTATAAGATCAATCTCTTTTTGAAGAGGTGTATATTCACGGGTGAATGTGCGTGCGTTTTTCGTCAGCTTGTTGGCGAAGCTTTCCGCCCCCACTTTTGTGGCCTCATACATTGTCTTTCCCGTAGCACAGAAACTCCCCGACAGGACAGTGTCTCCCGCCTCTTTGGGAATGAGATCGCTCTCGCCGGTCAGAAGAGATTCATCAACATCTATCCTGCCGTGGCCGACAATCTTGCCGTCAACAAGAATCTGGTCGCCGGGACCTGCAATAACGATATCGCCCAGCACAATCTCGGATGGATCCGTCTTTTTTTCCTTGCCGTCCCTCATAATCATAGCAAGGGGGCGCGTCAGAAGTGCAATCTGATCAAGCTTTTTCTTCGCCCTCACTTCCTGGACGATCGCAATGAAAACGTTGATGAATACAACGCCCGACGTTATTATTGCCTCGGTAGGTTTTCCCATGATGGCAAGGAGAAGCCCCAGGATGAATAAAACTATGTTGAAAAATGTAAATAGATTTTCCTTGAGGATCTCTTTGTAAGATCTGCTTGTCTTGATCTTGATGTCATTTCCGTGTCCATCTTTTCTCCTCTTTTTAGCCTCAGCCTCGGTTAGGCCCTGTATCGGAGTGTCTCCATACGGGGAAGCATCTTCCTGCAGAATCTCTTTTGTTTCTTTGTTTTCTTCTTTTGTGTTCATATTACATTACTCGAATGTTGGTGACTGCAGCTTCTCGCCGCAGAAGAGATGATTCATTAATTATAAAAAGCTTATTTAACAAATATTAAATTTGAATTTGTGCTAACTTCCATGCCTCCAATCAAATTCCTCCAACAAGGAAAGCAGGAGGTTGGATGTCAGAACTGTAGGAGGGATGTCCCCATCCCGATAAACGTAGGCGGAGAAACGGATGTTTTTCACCACGAAGACACGAAGGACACGGAGGACGGATCCTGTTCTAAAGATTAAAACTGCTAAACACACAATGTTTGAGGCGTCGTCCTGCCGCCTGGTTGAAAATCGGGTGTTATATTAAAAATGTCATGAAATATTAGCTCATCGGGGGGAATCTGGGGTTGGGAATTGAACAAATATATAAAACAGTTTATTAATATGATGACTGAATACCGGTAAGCCCATTTGTCCGGAATACAACATTTTTCTGGGAATGACTCGAAATCACATACAAAACAAACCGGGAGGAATCATGCAAGAATTAATAGACGGATACCTGAAATTCAATTCACTACCTATAAAGGGACTCATGGGATTTTTATTCAGTATATGCATTCTGTGTATTTTTCTTCTGGTCGGAAAATTGCTCAGGGTTAAAATCAAGTTATTTCAGAAGCTCTTCCTACCCTCGTCCATCATCGCGGGTTTTGTAGCGCTTATTATTGCAAACATATCATTTACCGGGTCTTCTGTTATAAAACAAAACGAGATTCTCAACTGGCCGGTTCTAATTCAAAGAATACAAAAACATGAGGATCCCGTCAACGAGAGAATATGGAATCTCCTGGATACTAAAACACAGGCTCTTATCACCTCACTGAATCCAAAATCAGGAGACTCAACAAAAACCTATCTCGATGATGTCTCAAAGAAGACCATTCTTGTCGGATTAAATGCCATTATTAGTAACCGGGATTTTTATCAGAATTCATTTGATGACAAACTCAAACTTCCAGCAAAATGTAATAAAATAAAGAATAAGGGAATGGCAAATATCAATGAGAAGGAAGTTCAAAAATTCAACAGGCTTGTTCTTGAATCTGTTTATCCAGAAACCCTGGCAACCTGCGATTATCGAATAGTTCCGAGTTGGATAATGAAAGATTGGAAACCCCTGCCCGGCGTATTGATTAATATTGTATTCGCGTCCCTTTTCCTCGGTGTCGCATTGCCCAACTTAAAAACCCTATGGAATTATGGCGGACCGCAGTTATGCTACGGCGTTGTCATGGGAATGGGACAGTATTTTATTGCCCTTCTGGTCACAGTACTTGTTCTGACTCCACTATTTCACGTGCCCACAATATTTGCATGTATCGTGGAAATAGGATTCTCCGGGGGACACGGAACGGCGGCAGGAATGAGAGAGGTCTTTACAAAGCTCGGATTCCCCGCAGGCGGCGATCTGGGGCAAATGTCGGCGACCGTGGGGATCATATCGGCGGTTGTGTTTGGAATTATCCTTATCAACATTGCTATAAGAAAAGGATATTGTGCATGCCTCAACGAGAAGAAGGGAATTCCCACATATAAAAAGACCGGGCTTATCCCGGAGGCAAAAAGATTCTCTATCGCCACGGCGACAGTCGCCACGGAGGCAATTGAACCTCTGACATTTCATTTTGGAATAATCGCAATCGCAATTATTATCGGTTGGGTGATGTGGGTCGGCGTGAAAAATATTTCCCCGATTCTTGACAGTTTCCCACTATTTCCCCTGGCAATGATCGGCGGACTCATCGTACAAGCGATATCGGCATTCATGGGGATTGATAAGTATTACGACAGGGATACATTTGACAGAATCCTGGGATTCTCGCTGGATGTACTGGTTATATCGGCAATAGCGTCAATCAGGCTCGACCTTCTCCTTCAAAATATATGGCCGTTCCTCATTATCATGTTTACCGGGATTTCCTGGGCTTTATTCTGTACCGTATTCCTCGCCCCGAGAATGTTCCCGAAGTACTGGTTCGAAAGAGGAATCACCGAATATGGGATGCAGACCGGCGTCACGGCAATCGGTCTCCTGCTCCTCAGGATCGTCGATCCCTTGTACAAGACCGGTACCGCCACAGCATTCGGATTCAAGCAGATGGTGTATGAGCCTTTCCTTGGAGGCGGTCTCATCACCGCCCTTGCGCCCATTATTGTGGTATCGCTGGGGAAATGGCCTTCTATAGGCGTCGCTTTTGCCATAATGCTGATATTTTTCTTTATTTCATACTTTAGTGGGTGGGTTAATTTCAAACCACATCTGAAGTTTGAGGATTGATGGTTGAGGATTGAAGTGAGACTGTCGAAAATTGATTTTTCAACGCAGAGATCGCAGAGGGCACAGAGGTTTGGGAAAACTATCGATTATTCCTTATAATTAAATTCTTAATTCCAGAGGATAGCTCCGTATGGACAAGAACTCTCCATCCCAAAAAGAAGAATTTACAGTATGCCAGAGGTGCGGCCGCCGGACAAGGGCAAAAGAGTTATTCAAACCCGTTCTGAAAATGGGAGTTTTCTATCTGAATAGATCCTTGGGAGATCTTCATTGCCCTCCATGCGCAAGAGAAGTTGAGATCGAGCAACAAAGAATATTCAAATTACTCCAGCTCACTTACTGGATATTCGGTTTGATAATTATATCATTAATACTTGGATTCTCATTTATGATATCCATGACAATATCCATAATTACAAATGTTCTCCTGATTCTTTTGTTTCTGCTTCTGCTCATATTATTTCATGAAATCTCTCATGCAATTGCAGCACGTATTCTTGGCGGAAAAATCTATAGTATTATAATAGGTTGTGGTAAAAGGCTATTCGCATTTGATCTTCTCGGCATTCCCTTTACTATTGGGAAGCCTCTGTTTAACGGATTTACACTGATTGGATTTCCGTGTAAAAGAGGAATAAGATTAAGGTCATTTCTCAGTATTGCCGCTGGTCCACTTTTCAATCTTATTCTTGCTTTATCGTTGGTTCATGGTCTTGATTTTAAATCAATTTCCACAATAATTGCATGGCAGGAATTAATCTTTATGACATCATCTTTCCTTTTTATAAGTAGCATAATCCCATTTGTTGAGAAATACGGCATTCCCAGTGATGGAATGAGAATGTTTAGATTAATATTCAAGCCTGATTGTAATGAGCTACATATCAATTATTTCCTTTTAGAAAGCAACGCGAGAATTGGCAGGAAAAACTATTTGGGAGCGACGGAAATTATCAAAGAAGGTCTTGAATTATACCCCGACAGCATTTCTCTTAAAACTCAATTGGCGAAGACAAGAGTCCTTGAACAGGAATACGTGGAAGCTCTTGTGTTGTTCGGGGAATTATTGGAATCTGGATTGGATGCTTTAAACAGGGCAGTTATTTTGGCAAAGATGGCGTGGTGTAAGCTCCGCTCGGGAGATGACGAAGACACAATCGAGAGTGCATATAATTACGCAAAAGAGGCTTTTGAAATTACCCCCTGGCTTCCGGAGATACAGGGAATATGGGGAGGAGCGCTTATTGAGAGGGGTTTTTTCGAAAAAGGGCTCAAGAATGTACAAGAAGCATTGGAATTATATGATGATAGAAGACAGGGAATAAAAGAGATGGTATTTGCTTCCATAGCCTATTCCAAACTGGGAAAAAAGAAGAAAGCGATGGAAATGATGAAAGAAGTGGAAGGGATTGATCCTCAGGGAGAATTAATCAAATGTTTCCCGGATCGATATCAGGATATACTATCTAAGAATCGGCCCGAATAAATTCATTCCATTCCATTTGTGATAAGAGGAAATGAGAAATGGGAAACCGGGTTCGTCATACGATATCCTGACTCAGGCATCCTTTATCTGTCATCCGCAATCTGATTTCATTATCGGAAAGACGCTGAAGCGTCTAAAGGTTTGTGTGAGAGACACGGGGAGTGGGATTCCTTCTGTTCCCCCGGTTAAAACCGGGGGTTATTCTCATGGGAGGTTTAAGAACCTCCACTCTCTGACATATGGCATCCGGACTCAGGCATCATTTATTTTTTTATCCGCAATCCATCATCGTCCTTCAATCCCTCTGTGGTCTTTGCGGTCTTTGCGGTGAAAAAACAGATCCGGCCTCCAACTTCCAACCTCCAACCTCTAGTCATGATACATCCCCTTGACTCTCAGGAAGTCTTTTTCTCTTGCAAGGAATGCATTAACGATATCGGGGTCGAAATGTCCCCCGGAGCATATTGAAATTAATTTTCTTGTGCGTTCATGAGAGAAAGCTTCTTTATACACTCTCTTTGATGTCATGGCGTCATATACATCCGCAATAGCGGCAATCCTTGCACAAAGCGGAATATCCTCACCTGCGAGTCCGAAGGGATATCCCGATCCGTCGAATTTTTCATGATGATAATACGCTACTATTTTTGACATTTCAAGGAATTTCGGCCCTTCCAGGATATTTCCACCTATAACTGTATGTTTTTGCATGGCCTCGTATTCAATATCATTTAATTTCCCGGGTTTTTGCAGGATTGCGTCGGGAATCCCCACTTTTCCAATATCATGAAGAGGTGCGGAGTTATATATTTTTCTGATATACTCACGGTCTATGGTATCCTTGTATTTGGGCAAAGTGGACAATTGAGAGGCGACGAGGCGGGCATAATTTCTCATGCGCTTGAGATGCTCTCCCGTTTCCCTGTCTCTTTTTTCGGCAAGCTCGGCCATTTTAACAAGCAGTGTGAACTGGGCTTCCTCTTTACCCTTGAACTGTGACTGTATGGAGAAAAGCGCGCCCACAGCAACTGACAGTCCCTTGACCGTTTCGCCGTCATATATATTTACGTCCTTGGGGTAATTGAAAGCAATAAGTGCTCCCTTTTTCTCCCCGGTAATCCTATACGAAGCGAAATTCCTGATCTCTGGCAGGTACCTGGATAGCTCTTCCGGAAAAGAATTCTGGAAATCTTCAATATTGGAGCACAGGTCATACCAGTTTGCAAACTTCAACTCACCACTTTCCGAAACTACAATAATAGATGAAAGGTTCCTGGGATGTATTACAATTTTATCTGAGACAACCCTGTGCATCCCATGGCGTTTTGCCACAATGAAACCCTCGAGAAGTCTCTCCTCGTTTTCCATTGCCACGAATATATGAGTAGGATACAGGGAAGCCTGGTCTGTGAGGTCTCTTATCACCTGGTGCGTCACCGATATAAGGTCTATCTCTTCATCCAGGTCAATGAATCTGAATTCCTGGAGTGTTGACTCTATAAAATCAAGGACATGCCTTGTTCTGCCGTATGCGGAATCAATCTCTTCCTCCAGTGTTTTTCTCGCCGTGATATCCTTGCCGATAATCAGTACCTTATCCCCGTCACCCTTGAATGGTACGAATGTATATGTGAAAATATAATCGTCAAAATTATTTTCCACTCCCTCCAGCTTCCTGTCAGTTCCGACAAGTCTTCTCATATGATTTTGAAATTCATCAGGCAGAACTTTTTCAAGGTCCGCATTAATATCCATATTGTTGTTTGCGAAAAAATCCTTCACCGAGCTGTTGACATATGTGATCCCTAAGAATCTGTTCCATTCCATCAGAAAATCAGGATTATTTTCAGGATACATTGCAAGTTGTTTGAGACGTTTTTCCATTTGCTTTCTTTTTGAAAGATCCCTGAAAATAAAATATATCACTGGAGAGTCATTATCATCATTTTTAACCTGTCCTGCCGTCACTTCGATATTGAGTATTGCGCCGGACTTGCTGACGCCGCGGGTTTCGAACGACAGTCCCCTACCCTTTTTAAGTAATTCAAAGAGAAAGACAAAATTTTCAAAATCTTCTTTATCTATAAGACTGAAAACAGAGTAATTTTTTATTTCCTCTTCGGAATACCCAAAAAGATAATGGCAGCCTTGATTCCACATCAACACATGAGCATCAAAATCACAGAATAAAAGTGCTTCAAGTGAATCGCGGGTAAATTTTTCATATATGTTTAAAGTCTCTATACAATCCAAAATAAACACCTCTTGAGTATTTCATTAAATATCCCCTATTGGCAACTATTCACCGCAGAGAACGCAGAGTTTTAAATGAAGTTTACACTTCAGACAATTATTAATTCCATAAAATTTGGGTGGATGCCGGTCTCCCGACCATCCTGAAACGTTATAAAATCGTAGTTTAGAAATCCCCCACAAAAAGGGGCTGAATAGTTACCCTCATTATTACTGATATATACATTCAGGCAGTAAAGAACTATAACCAACTTATCATATTATTTCCCATAGGATCCCACGATTCCTTTCAATATTCAAGTAGTACTATCAATTTTCTCCAAAAAATAAAAGAGGATGATTGTCTAAAGTAATATGATTTAGGGTATAAATAAGCAAAATGTAATATTTTTTTTTAATAATTCCTGTTCTTTAGGCAGGAAATATTTTTAGATAATTAATATAGAATAGAATGAAAGGAGGAAGCAGATGGCAAAACTCAACTCAGTGGAAAAGCAGATTGGGAGGATGAAGGAAACAAACGATGACTTCAGCAGATTCCTGAAACATCAGAGAGACAAAAACAAAAAGCTTTTCAACGTTTCACTCTTGCTCACAATCCTTGTTGTAGTTGTTTTTGTGGTATATATATTCTTCTTTTATGCCACAATAAAAAATAACTTCAAAGGTGAGAAACTCCTTCTCAGCCTGGAAAAACATGCTCCCGATATACTGGAGCCTGTTTCGAAGCAGTTTATCAGAGTGGCAACAGAAGCAGCCCCGGTTTATCACAAGTTGGCGATCAAAAAAGCCGAGGAAACCTTACCGGTCTGGTCTGCACAGGTAGAGGAGGAAATGCAAATATTTTCTAAAGAGACTACTCCGCAGGCAAAAGAGCAGTTAAGAAAAGCACTCGTAGGGGCAATTGAGCATCAGGACGCTCCATTGAGAGCAGCATTCCCGGGAATGACTGACGAAGATGTAAAAACTCTGATCGCAGAAATGGAAAAAGACCTTCAGGAAGGCACTGAGGAAATTGTTAACCATGTTTTTGACAATTCAATAGATGACATGATTAACCTGAAGAAAACATTTGACAGCTTTGATACCAAAGGACTGCCCAATAACAGAGAACAATTATCAAAGCTATTCATTCATTACATGCTCTTATATCTGGACCAGGAAGTAATGGAAAAAGGAGGTGCGAAGATTGAAAAAGGAAAACGCTGGGAACGAAACGTCAAAAAAGGAAAAAAACGAGGAAGCGGTAAAAAAGGAAAAAAATGAGGAAATAAAAACGGAAGTGAAAGCATGCCCTGGCGAAAAGGCAGCCGTGAGCAATATTAAAGAGCTCCGTGCTTCCATGGATTCCTCCTTCGATATTGTCAAGGAGGACCTTTTAAAAGCAGAGAAAAGACTGAAAATTACAGTTGGAGTTCAAGCTGTTTTGTTGATTTTTGTGATCTTTTACCTCGGATGGTTCTATTCACAAATATGCAAAATCGATGCGGAATCTGTTGTCCAGACGACAAAATATCAGCTTCTCAATGCGCTTCCCTCCATAGGAGACGAAATGTCACAGCAACTCAAAGCCTCGGCACCCAGAACAATCGAAAGCCTGAGGCAAAGTTCGCTGGATGTTATTCCACAAATACGAAGAGATCTCCAGAGACATCTTCTCGCTGAAACAACCAAGTTGACAACCGGCATAGGTGACGAGGTGAACCATTTAATCTCCGAGTATGTAAAATCTCATGCACAAGATATCAAGAAGAATAATCCGAACCTGTCTGATCTTGATAAAGCAAGAAGGCTTGTCAGAATGATCAAACTGGATTTTAAGGAAACCGTAAAACAAGCGACAAATAAGCATATTGACGAGTATGCAAAGGATATGAGAGAACTCAATAAAGAGATGAAAAAACTGAGAACCTCCAAAAAGCTCACAAAGAAGGAGATGTATCAGAAGAAGATGATCTCGGTATGGGTGAAGCTTATGAAGTTAGAAGTCAAAGAGATGCCCCATGCACAGGAGACTCTGGTACCATAAACCCGGTTTAAAATGTATAGTTTGAAAACCTGCCCTATCGGCAGGTTTTTTATTTTACAATGCAAAGGCAAAGGATAATGAACTATAAATAGCCAAATCATTCTATAATCCCTTGAAAAATAAATACTGCGAACAAAATGGAGGAAACATCATGAAAAAAATCATTCCGATTATTCTAATCATTATAATTACTATTTCTGCTATAGCAATATTTTCGATACCATCCATCCGTTACAATTTATTTGGAGTAGAATTAAAATATAAATTCTTCCAGGGTGAAAAGATAAACTACAAAACAAAAGTCGATATGAGTATTGATTTTAACAAAGGACCAAAGGCAATAGTCGGAAAGGATATTAGTGCGAAATTTGAAAGGGATTCGATATGGAGAATAAGTAAGGTTGTGGGAGATACGATAACTATAATAAACTCGGGAAAAATAAAAAAAGGCGACATAAGTCTTGGTGGTAAGACAATCTCGTTGAATGATGATAATAATAAAGAATCAAGGATTGTTATAGAACAGGATATGCAAGGAAAAGTTATTAATGTGGAAACTGGGGGCAGGCAGAAAGATGACCGGGAAAACATTCAAAGCCAGATGACCTTTTTATGGTGTAATGTATTACTACCAAAAGGTAAAGTAATGATCGGGAGAACGTGGGAAGAAAATATTGATGCATATATGACCCAGCAGATTATCAAAACCCGGATAAAGGGCACAATACATTACAAATTTGAGAAAATTGAGAAATACAACAAGAAACTATGTGCCCTTATTACATATGATGATTCATTCGATACCACGTCGAAGATTGGGGGAAGTAACAAAATCGGGTTTGATACGACAGTTAAAATGAAAGGAAAAGCCTACCTTGATATAGACAGTGGAAAGATGATATTTTCCGAGAGAGAAATAAATCTTGAAATGTCAAAAACCATCCCCCTATTAAACATTCCTCTCTCGGCAAACGCAAAATTTCGCGTGGTATATGAGAAAAAAACGGGAAACGGGAAATAGGAGGGTAGCGGAGGTTTTTAGCCCTCTAATCATGAGAGGAATAATCCTTAAAACGATGGATAAAAAGGAAACCTGAAGGTTTCCGCTGCCGGGAATTGGAGTAATGTACTATGAAATGTCCCGTTTGTGGAACTGACAATAAAGATACGGCCACATTCTGTTTTTCCTGCGGTTATGCATTATTGCAGGGATCCAACGTTTTTCGCGCATCAAGAAATCCCACCGTACCCACCGAGTCTTCTACCGTAAACCAAAGTCCTCCTGAACAAAGCTCCCAAGCTTCTTCTCCTCCACCTGCCGGAGCAAGTTCTCAAGATTCATCTCACCTATCTCCGAAAACTATCCATAAAGGGCGTTATCAGATTAACAGAAAATTGGGGCAGGGAGGTATGGGTGAAGTCTATCTTGCAAATGACACAGTGATGCATTCAAAAGTTGTGGTCAAGGAGATGAAGTCCAAGAACGCCTCCACAAATGACAGAATATATTTTGAGAAACGATTCGAGGAGGAAGCACGACTCCTATTCCGCCTGAAACATAACAATCTCCCCAGGGTAACTGATCTCTTCAAGGAAGGAGAAAGTTATTTCCTGGTTATGGAATATATCGAGGGAGAAAACCTGGAAGATGTTGCCGGAAAACGCCCGGACGGACGAATAACAGTGGATGAATGTATTGAATGGATGGGGACGGCTTTGGAAATTCTCAAGTATCTTCATGGTCAGAAACCTCCGGTTGTACACAGGGATATTAAACCCTCAAACATTATGCTGACGGAAACCGGTGATATATTTATTGTGGATTTCGGCATCGCCCGGACTGTGGGGACAAGAACATATACCCTGGTAGGCACTCCCGGGTTCATCTCACCGGAGCACATGACAGGCAAGCTCTGCCTTTCGTCGGATATATATAGCCTGGGGGCAACACTTCACTTCCTGTTGACTGGAGATAATCCACAAAACCGGGATCCCTTCGACTTCCCTCCCCTATCGAAATACCGCGACGATATACCTGAAGGCTTACAGGATATATTTGATAAGATGATTGCAATGAAGAGGGATGATCGTTACCGGAGGGTGGAAGATGTTCTGACAGACCTGGCAAACATCAAATGCATCCTATCCCCTGCCTCTCCATTTTCTGTAGGAGGGACGTCCCCGTCCCGATTTTTGGAGACGTCCCCGTCCCGAGATCCCGAACAACAGCCTTCCTCCGCCATGCCTCCTTCTGAATCACCGGCAATGGCAGATCTTCTCCCCGCTCCTGTAAGACCGCAAAAAAAACGTACACCAATCATTCCTCTTGTTATACTTATTGCATGTATAATTACAACTGCAGTATTGTTTGTATATACGAGAAATAAGACAAAATCCGGAAAAACGGTTCTCCCTTCTTCAGGAGGAATGTCCTCATCCCAATACCCCGATAAACAAACTCATTCTATTTCTCCGGGAATACAAAATGAACCACAATTAAAAAAATGGAAATGTCTGAGGACGCTAAAAGGGCATTCTTCTGATGTTAATTCAGTTGCATTCTCCCCTGACGGAAAATATATGGCGAGCGGAAGTAATGATAAAACAATTAAAATGTGGAATAAAGATACGGGAAAATGTTTGAGGACACTGAAAGGGCATTCTTCCGATATTAATTCCGTTAAATTCTCCCCCGACAGCAAATATATCGCAAGCGGAAGTTATGATCACACAATAAAAATATGGGATGCAGATTCCGGTGAATGTTTGAGGACACTGAAGGGGCATTCCGGTTCCGTTTATTCCGTTGCGTTCTCCCCCGACGGTAAATATATCGCATCGGGCGGTTGGGATAAAACAATAAAAATATGGGATGCAGATACGGGCGAATGTCTGAAAACCCTGATAGGCCATACTCTTTGGGTTCGTTCGATCGCATTTTCCCCCGACGGAAAGAATATCGCAACAGGCAGTTCTGACAAAACAATTAAAATATGGGCAATAGATACGGGTGAATGTCTGAAGACCCTCAAAGGTCATTCCGATTATGTTATCTCCGTCGCGTTTTCCCCCGACGGTCAATATCTCGCATCCGGTGGCTGGGATAAGACAATAAAAATATGGAATAAAGATACGGGTGAATGTTTGAAGACCCTGGAAGGTTATTCTATCGACATAGAATCTGTTGCCTTCTCCCCCGACGGGAAACATATTGCATCCGGAGGTCGTGATAATACAATAAGAATATGGAATAAAGATACAGGTAAATGCTCCGGTATCCTTGAAGGACATTCCGGTTGGGTTTTTTCCGTCACATTTTCCCCGGACGGCAGATACATTGCATCGGGAAGTAAGGACAAAACAATTAAAATATGGAGACGGTAAAGGAAGACGGAGGGCAGAAGCCGGAGGACATAAGCCGGACGGCGGATTGCGGATGACGGATCTCATTTCCCGCCTCTAATTTTGTAGGAGGGACGTCCCCGTCCCGATAAAAACAGATGACGGATCGCGTATCCCATTTCCCGCCTCCAATTTTGTAGGAGGGACGTCCCCGTCCCGATATGTGTCCTTAATCCATATCTCTATCCTTCAACCAACAATCACAAATTCTCTTCCTTAAAAAACCAGAATTCCCAATCTTCGGGTTTTTCTACCAATCCTTTTCTCACCGAATTCTCATGGCAATATTGCGCGATTTTTTCCAGGTTTTCATAACTCCTTATATTGTGATCATAATATTGCTCCTGCCAGACGAAACCCTTACGATTCAGTAGTTTATTGATCTTATGAGATGTGAAGCTCTTAAAATCCTTCATTACCTTTGAAAGATTCTGTCCCTCCATCAACTGGAAAACAACATGAATATGGTCGGGCATTACAATACCGCAAATCGCCTTTATTCTGCCCTTCTCCTCAAGAAAATAAAGGGAATCGAAAAGAATTTTGCATACCTTTTCATTTGCCAATATCCTGCGACGCTCATATGTTGTAGTGGTTATATAATAGCACAAGTTCGGTAATGAATATCTTCCTTTTCTAAGGTGAAATTTTCCTCGTTTTGGAAATGTGTATTTTTCCTGTTTTTTTGTTGGTTTATGTTTCATGGTGTCACCTTATTTATTGTATTCTATTATCTGAATTAGGATAAAATGGCATATGGAATAATCGGATGGGGATAATATCGGGACGGGGACGTCCCTCCTACAGATCCGGCATCCGACCTCTGACATCTGACATCCGTTTATCGGGACGGGGACGTCCCTCCTACAGATCTGGAAATGGGAAATGGGAAATGAGAGGCGGGAGACGGGATCCATCCTCCGTTCTCCGGCATCCGTTCTCTGGCATCCGTTCTCTGTTTATAATTTCTTCCAGATCTCCCAGAACTTGGGTTTTATGATCGGCGGCGCAACATTCCGGTTTAAATACCACCACCACCTTGTGAGAGGGGGATCGTTCACTATCTGGTACTGCTTGAAATTATTATAACCTATCTCCCTGACATATATCGCCGCTTTTGCTCTTAACTGAATATCCAACTTTACAATTTGCCCCCAGTATTCCTTGAGATTGATAGAGTCATCATATTTCAAGAGATCCAGCACATCCTGGATATCATCCCTGTAATAGTTGAGGTTAGAGGCGGCCAGACCGTTTTTTCCTATGTTTTCAACATATTTTCTGTATTCGTTTATCGATTCCTGAAGATATTCCAGCATCTCTCTTGCATCGGGATCAACTTTATTCTTCCCCTGACCGTCGGCACTATGAATATCTCCTCCGGCGAAAGTTCCGGAAAGTCCTATAATCATCTTACTTTGTGATTTCGCTTGTTGGAAATCAAGTTTTTGTTGTTTTATCCTCTTTTTCTCTTTCTCTTCTTTCTTTTTCTTCTCCCCGAACTCGCTTTCTTCCAAATCGGGTGGTTTCCCCACGGTTGGCAATTTGAAACTTAATGGAGATTCATCGCCTGTTTCTCCAGTTGTATCAGGGATTTCATCTTCCATTGTATCTTGATATTCACTGTAGTATTCGAATTCATCCATTTTTAAACACCCAAGTCCTCCGGTTTATTAATTTCAGCTTCTTTATAATTAAAAGTAAAAACCAACATAGATATCTTTCCCGAATAATTATTAAATTACCTTTGTCAATGCTAAAATAAATCTTCACCGCATTAAGGAAGATGGAAAATGGAAATTGGAAATTGGAATATAGAAGATGGAAGTTGGAAGCTGGAAGCTGGAAGCTGGAGGTTGAAATTCCATTTTCCAACTTCTAATTTCTAACATCTATTTTGGAGATATCAACTTTTTTTTCTCCGGTTATCCTCTGCGCCCTCCGCGATCTCTGCGGTGAATTTAAAAAGCATTATCCGGGATTAAGGGAAAAGGAAGGTGCTTGTTACAAAATGGTAAAATCAGACTCCGCTTTAGAAGGAAAAAGCCGGTTCCTCTTTAAATTTCTCTTAATGGGTCAAAATAAAATCTTACATTTAATTTCCTGAAAAGGAGATTGGTTTTAATTTCGGATTTTACTCGGGGAGGAAGAATGGTGGACACTTCCGATTTATGGAAGAAATATAAAGAACTGGAAGACGAAGAGTCAAAAAATAAGCTTATTGAGCATTATCTTCCCTTTGTCCGCCAGATTGCTTCCATGATCATAAAGAAACTTCGTCCCGGAGTGGACCTCGATGATCTGACCGGTGACGGAATTTTTGGATTAATCCGTGCGATTGATAATTTCGATCTTTCCCGGGGCTTCAAGTTTGAGACCTACGCCACACCCGTTGTAAGAGGATCCATATATAACGGTTTAAGGACCCTGGATTGGGTTCCTGAGAGAACAAGGGGCAAGGTCAGGGCTGTTCAGAGGAGCCGCGAGAAATATTACAAAATGAAAGGTCGCTTCCCCACCGAGGAGGAGCTTGCTAACGAGCTAAGGATGAGCTCCGAGGAAGTATATGATCTTATTGCCGATCTCGGATGTCTTTTTATACTCTCCCTGGAACAGCCTCTCACAAACATTGAGGGTGAAAACGGCACTATAATATCATTGATTGAAAACGAATTGATAAATGATCCCCTGATGGAAGTGGAGTTCTCAGAGGAGAGGAAATTTCTTGAAGAAGCTATAGAAAACCTGAATGAAAGAGAAAGATATATAGTTTCAAAGCATTATTTCGAGGGATTTACATTTGAGTCAATATCGCATGATCTTGGTGTTTCTAAACAAAGAATTTCACAGATGCATGCTCGTGCTGTGAGAAGAATGAGAGAGCACCTTGGCAGGATGACAATAAGCGACGAGGCGATAAAAGATTTTACATATGAAAAGCACCCGTTGATCCCACCACGATGGAAGAAAAAAGAATAAACATACTATTCCCACGGACAGGCGTTTCCCGACTCCATTTTTCTATTTTTGGAGTCTCTCCCCGCTGTTCAACATTTTATATAGAGCTGATATAACAAGTCTTTCCGCTTCATAAATATCAAATACGTTTTTAATTGCACATCCTGCCGCTTTGGGGTGTCCTCCTCCGGAGAATGTAGCGGCGACTTTATTTACCGGAATCAGGTTTGAGCGAAGACTTACCTTTATTTCCCTGTCTTTCTTTTCTTTCAACAATGCCATTGTATTTATTCCCTTGATCTGAAAAAGGTGTCTTGCAAAATTAGGATGATCGGCATCGTCGATTCCATATCTGTAAAGCAGGTCTCTGGTTAGAATTGAAGTGGCAACTCCACCTTCGTGTATCCTGATATTTTCCATAAGATGCCCCAGAAGTCTGAATACTCCCGGAGCCATTTCCCTGTCAACTCTTCTTGAGATTTCATCCAGTGGGAGATCAAATTTATCAAGCATTTTCGAAATTATCAGGTGAGTTTTGTTGGTAGTATTACTAAAATTGAATCCCCCTGTGTCGGTATATATGGCAACATACAAATTAGTAGCAATTTCGCTATTCATCGGGTATTCCAGGCATGAGAAAATATCATAAAATATCTCTCCCACAGATGAAGCCCCTGTATCTACATAATTCAAATCACCATACAAATCATTATCAGGGTGATGATCAATGTTGACTGTTATTTTTGCTTTAAAATTATTACCTGCCGGACTGCGTGAATAGCTTGGGCATTCAAAAAGTATGGCGCAATCAAATTCGCTATCGGGAAGTGTGTTAGTGACATACTTAACACCCGGAAGGAAATTATACATTGAAGGCACGGTATCTGTTGTGAAGACTTTTATTTGCTTGCCTTTTTCCTTAAGAATCAGACAACAGGCAAGCAAAGAGCCAAGAGCATCCCCATCCATATTTATATGGGGTATCAGAAGAAATGAATTTGAAGATTTTATCACCTTATCAAATTGTAGTGCAAATTTCTGAATCTTGTTCATCGCGACTTTCATTCTATGTCCTGATCTTCCATCTCTTCTTCTTTGTGTAAAGTTTCGAGGATTCTCCTTACTTTCTTACCCTTCTCTAATCCTGAATCCATACAAAAAACAACTCTGGGGGTTTTTTTCAGCCTTATCTCTTTACCTAATATCTTCCTGATATAACCTGCAGCTGATTCCAGTCCTTTGAGAACCTCTTCTCTCTTTTCACCTTCGGACATAGTAGTGACATAAACCTTCGCAATTTCAAGATCAGGCGTTACTTTTACTTCCGTAATAGTAACGAAGCCAATGCGGGGGTCATTAATTTTTACTAAAATATCTCCAATAGTCTCACGAATAAGCTCGGAAACTCTTTGCATCCTTTTTATCGACATCTATATCACCCGGATTTACTTTCCGCTTCGCCAAGCTCTCTTTTTATTTCCTTGAAGGTATATGCTTCGACAACGTCTCCCGGTTGCATGGCGCCAAATTTTTCGATTGTAAGACCACATTCAAAATTGGCACCGACTTCTTTGACATCATCTTTGAACCTGCGAAGTGAATCGATTTTAGCCTCGTAAATCACAACTCCGTCACGAATAATACGAGTATCTGAACCTCTGATAATTTTTCCCTCGGTAACATAACAACCGGCGATTACTCCGATCTTCGAAACCTTGAAGGTCGCTCTTACTTCGGCACGACCCAACATTACTTCCTTATATTCAGGATCGAGAAGTCCCGTCATCGCCGCCTTGATATCTTCAATTATATGATAGATTACGCGGTATAGTCTGATATCAACTTTCTCTTGATCCCCCATGCGTTTGGTAATGGGATCCGGCCTTACGTTATAACCGATAATAATTGCATCGGATGCCGTGGCAAGCATCACATCAGACTCGCTGATAGCGCCTACTCCACCATGAATGACATTGATTTGCACCTCACTAGTTGAGAGACGCTGGAGAGAATGTCTTAATGCCTCAAGAGCTCCCTGTGTATCAGCTTTCAGAATAATCTTGAGATCTTTTACTTCTCCCTCTTGCATCTGGCGGAAAAGATCATCCAGAGATGTACGGGAGTAAGTTTCAAGTCTCTTTGTCCTCATATCGTCTTTCCGTTTTTCGGAAATTTCTCTGGCCTCTTTCTCATCATCGACTACCAATAGATGATCGCCCGCCTGAGGGACTCCCGATAGTCCTGTAACGACTGCAGGCATCGAAGGGAAGGCTTTCTTTATCCTCTTTCCCTTATCATTGAGCATAGCCTTTATTCTTCCCCACTCATTACCTACTATAGCGCAATCCCCTATTTTGAGTGTTCCATTTTGTACAATTACCGTTGCAACCGGCCCCAGTCCTGTATCCATTGAGGATTCGATAATAGTGCCTTCGGCCTTCCTGTGTGGATTTGCCTTCAGCTCCTGCATATCTGCAATAAGCAAATTCATTTCCAGCAAATCATCAATTCCGATTTTGGTTTTTGCTGAAACTGGAACCGTTACGGCCTCTCCTCCCCAGTCCTCTGCAATGATATCATACTCTGCTAATTGCTGTTTGACTCGATCGGGATTAGCATTTGGCTTGTCAATTTTATTTATGGCAATAATGATAGGGACATTTGCTGCTTTTGCATGGTTGATAGCTTCAATTGTCTGAGGCATAACCCCGTCATCTGCAGCCACAACAAGAATCGCAATGTCCGTCACTTTGGCTCCACGGGCACGCATAGCAGTAAACGCTTCATGTCCCGGGGTATCAATAAATACAACTTTTCTGTCACCCATTTCCACGACGGATGCTCCCACGCTCTGTGTAATACCGCCGCTTTCTTGCTCGGCAATATTTGTTTCTCTTATGCAGTCAAGCAGGGATGTTTTACCGTGGTCAACGTGTCCCAGAACAGTTACAACCGGGGGTCTTGGTGAGAGCAAAGCTGGATCGTCTTCAATCTCTTCCGGTTTTGGCAGTTCAACCTTTGTACGTTCAACTCTGAAACCATATCTTTTGACTACTCCTGCGGCAAGATCAAAGTTAAGCAACTGATTGATCGAAGCCATAATCCCCTGTTTCATGAGCAACTTAATAATCTCATTTGCGGGGACTTCCAGTTTTCTTGAAAGGTCGCCAACTGTCATGGTTTCTGGAAGTTCCATCCATTTTATTGTTGACTCCTTCATTGTAACTTCAGGAGCTCTTCTTTTTCTTGCTCTTCTGCCATATTTTGAGTATCTAAAAGTCCTGGTCTGCGTTCTCGTAATTTTTTTGGTTACCTTTCCCTTTTTCACTTCTTTGGCCTTTGTCGATTCTTTGGCCTTTACCGACTCTTTGGCCTTTACCGACTCTTTGGCCTTTACCGACTCTTTGGCCTTCATTGGTACCTCTACCCTGGGACGTATCACATCCGTTATATTCTTCAAAGAAGATTCCTTAGCCTTTGGTCTATGTCCCTTATGCCGCTTCTTTTTTTGCTTGGACTTCCCTTGTTCCATAACCTCGACTGGTTTTTTGTCTCCTTCGGTTGCCGGGGCCGACTTTTCTTGTCCTATTACGACCTTTACAGTCTTTTTAGGCATTCCGGCTTTCCCGGGATGTGGTGTCTTTTCGGAAACTTTAACTATGCCGGGGGTTTCAACCTTTGTGGGTTCCTCCGGTCTTTCCCGCTTGACAGGCTGCGCCGGCTTTGGGGCGAACTTTGTTTCAACCGGCTTCTTACCATGTTCATGTTCCACTTTAATAGGAGTTGTCGGTTTTACTGGCAACTCTTCTTTTTTCACTTTCTCTTCCATGGTTTTCTTCTGCTCGTCAATTTTCTTCTGCTTGGCCAACTTTTCAACCTTTTCCTTTATCACCCGCCTGGGTATATATTTCTTCCCTTCTTTTTTGGCCCTCCTCATTCTTCGAAATTCAAGAATAATCTCATTGGCGGTCGCCTGATCCACCGATGAAGAATGAGACTTTATGGTAACTCCTATTATGTCTTTGATGCTATCCACCAGTTCTTTATTGGATACACCGACAATTTTTGAAAGATCGTAGATTCTAACTTTTGACATTCATTTCCCTTCCTTAGCGGTTCCCTATCGGTTCCCTTATGTTATGGAAAAGGTTTGAGAGAGATCTGCCAGCAACTTAAAAGCTTCCCCGTTAAGACTCCCGTGATAAATTTTCCTGAATCTCTTTTCATTTAATAGGCTCTTAATACAATCCCTGTTCTTACAGATATAGATTCCTTTTCCTGATTTAATACTTTTTTCATCCGGCTCAATGATTCCTTTATTATTTTTAATGAGTCTTATTAATTCCAATTTTGGAAACATATTTTTACAAACAACACACATTCTATAAGGGACATGCCGTTTCCTCTTAATAGTACTCATCGAAGTCCTGACCTCTTCGCTTTTTCTTCTTTCTTGCGCCCTTCTTCTTCTTGGGGCGGCTATCTTGTCCTGGTTCCTTTGGTTTTGAAGTCTCAACTGGTTGTTGTGATTGTAC
This sequence comes from Vulcanimicrobiota bacterium, assembly GCA_021107945.1. Taxonomy (GTDB): domain Bacteria; phylum Vulcanimicrobiota; class JAJTBE01; order JAJTBE01; family JAJTBE01; genus JAIORV01. Next base: position 46,445 of record JAIORV010000160.1, read on the forward strand.
ACTTGTAGTTAAATCGGAGGATTCTTTCCTGTAGATCATAGCCATATATTCTTCTACAGGCATATCTTTCGGTATCTCTTTGAGATACTTGTCCATTTTTTCTGTTTTCCTGGATTCCGCAATTGCAGCTTCAAGTTTCAGTTCTTCACCTGGTTTTAATTTGTATTCTGGAATTTCGGGAGGATTTTCAAGCAACTTCCTTTTTTCTTCCTCTTCCAATCTGGTTTTTTCCTCTTCTTCTTTCCTGAGACATTCCTCTTCTTCCCTCCTGAGTCTTTCTTCTTCCTCTTTCTTCCCGCGTTCTTCTTCGTCTTTAAGCTTTTTTTCCTCTTCTTCTATTCTTTTTCGCTCTTCTTCCTCTTTCTTATTCTTCTCGTCTTCAACTTTTTTTCTTTCTTCCTCTTCCTGCCTCACTTGAGCTTCAAGATCCTTGGACTGAGATTCACTCTTGATATCAATCTTCCATCCTGTCAATTTAGCGGCAAGCCTTGCATTTTGTCCTTCTTTTCCTATGGCAAGTGAAAATTGATTATCCGGCACGATAACCAATGCCGTATTATCATCGGGATTGAGTGTCACCGTTAAGACTCTTGCCGGGCTCAGTGCATTGGAAACAAAAGTGAAGGGGTCTTCAGTATGATTAATGATGTCAATTTTTTCTCCACGCAATTCATCAACAATCATCTGTACTCTGCTTCCCCTGGGTCCCACACATGCTCCAAGGGGATCCACATTTGACTCAATTGCCCTGACGGACACCTTTGATCTTGCCCCTGGCTCCCTGACCACATTGTGTATTTCGATCAATCCCTGTTGAATCTCCGGTACTTCCAGTTCGAATAATCTTTTAATCAACCCCGGGTGTGTTCTGGAGAGGACGACCTGCGGTCCTTTTGGCGCTTGTTCAACCTTCAAGGCATATGCTTTGACTCTCTCTCCTCTTCTGAAATGCTCATTTGGCGCCTGTTCATGTGGCGGAATAATTCCCTCAACCTTTCCAAGCTCAACTATCCAGCTTCGATGCTCGTTTCTCTGGATGGTTCCCGATATAATTTTTCCTTCTTTTTCGGCATACTCACTAAAAATAATATCTCTTTCAGCTTCCCGTATTTTCTGCATGATGACCTGTTTTGTAGTCTGTGCAGCGATTCTGCCAAAGTTCTTGGGATTTTCTTCCATAACTACATCGATATCCATTCCCAGGAAAAGCTCATCTTCTTCGGGAACAAAAGCCTCATCGCCCAGATCTGGCAGAAGTGACGGATCCAGTGGATGAATCTTGACGACATATCCATTTTTCATTTTCTTTCTTGCTTGAGAGAGAGAAATCTCAAAGGGGAGGTCTTTTCGACGGGAAACTACATTCATTGTCGCTATGACCTTGATTCCTCCTGATTTCCAATCAATCTCCACCCTGTAATTATCTCCCACATTAAAGGTTTTACGGTAGGAAGAAGTAAGCGCCTGTTCCACGGCCTCTTTTAGAGTATCCAGAGGAATATTGCGCTCTCTTTCTATCTGTTTAAGGGCCGAAATCAGATCCCCGTTCATTTACTCTCCTCCTTTATTACCCAGTGGTGGATTGCCACTGAGAATAAAAATTTAATCCGGGAATAACTTCAATCTAATGTTGCTCAAACAAAAAGCTCTATGTCAATCACTCAGGAATTTTTGAGTCGATTCCCGGTGAAGAGACTTCCAGACAATATCTCTCCTCAAGAAGGCCTTCCTCGTCGAGCTTTTCACTCAAAGCTCGTGAAAAGGTCTCACAATCGGAGAGGCTCACACCTCCCTGCCTGTCAATAATGACTCTCAGGATTCTTCTTCCGCCTTCCCTGACATACTCGGTTCGGATAAGCTCCACTCCTGTCTCATCCCGGACCTCGTCTGCCAGGCGGTTTATTTCTCGCTTTATTTCTCGCCTGTTAATTCTCAAGATCATTCTCCTTTATAATAAAAGAGTGGGGGGAGATCCCACTCTCTGTTTCGCGGAGAGATTTTCGATATAAATATATCACAAATAAAAATATTTGTAAAGCACTTTAACAACCAATTAGTACTACTTCGGTAAAAAGCCGTAAATCTGGCGAGCCGCTTCTCCTGCCGCCTTTGGGGCTGCTAATTCCCTGGTTTTCAATACCATTTCTTCCCTCTCCAGGGGATTACTCAACAATCTCTCCACTTCTATGGAAAGATCTTTCTCCCGATAGACTCTTACTCCAACTCCCTTATCCATCAGATAACGGGTATTCCTCGTTTCCTGTCCGGGTATGGGAGATGTCAGAATCATCGGAAGTCCCACTGCAATGGCCTCGGCGGTTGTCATGCCTCCAGGCTTTGTGATGAGCAGATCTGACGCTTTCATGTATTCATGAATATTATCAACATAGTCAAGGGTGCGAATCCTGTTCTTGAACTTGGGCAGATGCAACAGTGTTTCATCAACCTTCTTTTTGAGCTTGATATTTTTTCCAAAGACAATTACGGCCTGGAATGGAGTATTTATCTTCTTTAATGTTCTCAGTATTCCGGTCACCGGGCTCATGCCAAGGCCACCGCCCATGACAAGAATGAGAGGCAGGGAAGAATCAAACCCAAGTTTCTTTCTTAACTCTTTCTTATCCACTTCAATACTGAAATTCGGATCAATAGGTATTCCTGTGGTTACTACTCGACTACTGTCAATGCCTCGCTCAATAACATTATTCTTGAGATCCTCCGTCGCTATAAGGTACATATCCGTTTCCTCATATAGCCAGAAGGGACTTATTACAAAATCGGTAACCACTCCAAGAATTTTTTGATCTAAACCATACTTCTGTTTTATCACTGAAAGAACTCCGCAGGGAAATGCATGAGTACAGACTATTAGATCGGGATTCCTCTCGTCTATCATCTTTTTCAAATTCGACGCACATGCCCGGTTTAACCAGTCTTTCAGTCCTTTGATAGTTTTTTTCTTATTCTTTCTCTCGTAAAAATACCCATATAGCTTGGGTAATAAACGGATAAGATGAAGATATCCTTCCTCCATTACCTTTTCAAGAATCAAGTTCAAAAACTTGTATGAATTGACAATTTCACATGAAACGGAAGGATCAATCATTCTCAAAGACTTTTTCAATGCCTTCGCGGCAATGGTATGACCAGTGCCGGCATTGGCCGAAAGAAATAATATTTTCGGTCTCCTGTTGAGACTCATCCTACCTCCTGAAATAAAAAACTTTCCCACTTCAATTCGTAACCCCTATATTAAATCCTACTGAAAAGTGGAAATAATAATCACTCATCAAACATTTTCAATTTGACCGACAGTGGGCTGCGAGAGCATTTAAGATCCCGTCGTCTCCTGATTACCTGCACAATTATACTCATATTCCAAATGAATGTCCAGTATTATATCGGTTTTTTTAAGATCGGAGGGAAAACATAATAATGATAGAAAATATTATGTATGTTTATATTTGATGCAGGTCAAACAAGAAAAAAAGTTCACGGAATCAGAATTGAGCGTTGTGAAGCATGCAAAAGGCAAAGACCTCACCGGCTCACCGAGGTAGGCACTTTTGTCAGCGTCCTGGACGCGCCGGTTGTCCCATACAAGAAACGCTTCATATTAATATGCCAGAAATGCGGTGGTGGAAAAGAGCTTACAAAAATTGAGTTCGACCGGTTAAAAAGATATAGGGAAGGACAAGAGACAGAATCATACAACCTTCCCGTTGAAGAAGATAAAAGTATTTTTGAATATGAGAAAACAAGGCATTCCGGTAAGAAATATTGCATTCATTGTGGAAGCAAGCTAAGAAAAGGGGCAGTGTTTTGTAATGAATGCGGGCAAAAAGTTAAAAAAGTATAACATATTAAGAAAGATTAAAATGTTGTTAACATTTTGTTAACAACATGTTACATGAACTCGGTTATAATATTAACAGTTTTTATGAAATATTTTGAGGAGGTACAAACATGAAAAAAATTCTACTCTGGGTAATGGTAATAGCTTTCGTTTTTTCCGTTGCCACCGCAATATATGCGGGAACAGCCGATCCTAATGCAAAGACAGGCGTAACACCAACTCGTACTCTCGATTACATACATCTGGGAGCACAGGCGATTAGACAGGAATTCGTCTGGGACGAAGCCTCTGGAACTTTTCAAACAGTAAATCTCTATTCCATAGGAGAGGTTGACGACTTTATAGCGGAAAGAGAACAGGTTCTCCAATATGGAGCGGAGGGAGACGGAGAAATAATTGGAGACGCGGCCGATTATACATATTGGGATGGAACCCAGTGGGTAACTCTCGACAATATCACCCGTTATGAAGGGTATGACGAAAGAGCCGAGGCCATTGTTACACGCTATGACCTGACATACTGGACACAATCAACATCCTATTATCAGTCTATTACAGGCTATCAGACCCTTTATAGTACATCTTATTATTATAGAGTGGTAAGACACGACCCCTACTATTATACTTATACATATTCCAATCTGATTGCAACCGGAAGCATTGCCCAGACAGGGACCTTCTCGGTTGTTACCAACGTTCCAGATGCCTTTGACCCCGTTTTGGAAGTGGACCTTGCAAATGGCTGGAATGTAACCGTTAATTCACATTACACCGTATGGGGACATGAAGTACAAATTACTTCACCCAACGGAGAGACCTCATATGTCTATGGCGATCCCCACCTCTTGCAGGCAGGCGGAACTCAACAGCAGGAATTAGCTGCAATCGGTAATTATGTCTTCGATCTCGGCGGATATACGCTGGATCTGTCCTGTATGGAATCAAACGCCGGATTCTCACTGGTCACCGACTTCACGATTACCGGACCCAACGATTATTCAATGTCATACGGTCGTAACGGAGAGGTTAAAATAGAAGGTGGAACCAACTAAAAGATAATTTATACATAAATATACACATAAATAGAGGTGGACTTTCCGCCTCTATTTTATTTTGACTTTTCTTTGGTGATATATTTTATGAAGAGTTCTTTTATTGATATATGTTTCAGAGGTTGCAAGTCAAGCACTCATCTAAAATAAATTAAACCTACAACTGTCGAGTAAAATAAATGTTTATAGATAAATGAAAAAAAGGATATTCCATTTTAAATCCAGAAAGAAACTCATTCGGTAAAAAGAATTTATTAAACTGGATACCGATATTAGAAAATTAAAGAAGGTAAATCTATGACCAAGTCTCAGTTAATCGATGCCGTTGCAAGACGATTAAAAACTACAAAGAAGTTCGCCGGACAGGCAGTTGACGAAGTTTTCAAGATAATAACGGAAACTATAGCTAAAGGAAATGAAAAAGAAAAGGTTCAAATCATTCCTTTTGGCAGTTTTTCCAAACGTTACAGAAAAGCCAGGGAAGGCAGGGATCCAAGGACGGGTGATAAAATTCAAATACGTGCCAGGACCGTTCCTGTGTTCACTCCCGGCAAAGCCCTCAAGGAAGCGGTTGATAAATAATTATCATATTTCGAGGGACACTACCCTGATTTTATAGAGTTGACGATCCTTACCTATAAATAACATGAGCAAGTATATTCATGTATAAAAGGGATATCTTGGAATTGATTCTGACGAAACAATTTGGATAGCAGAAAACAAATTCACCTACCTATAGTAAAGCTTGTTTTCAAGTGAATTTGTTTATTATTAAATTTGAATATGAAGACAGAATGATTAAAACAAAGAATAACAACATGATAACTGACAAGAAAAAGGTTTTTCTGACAGGCCCCCTGGGCTCCGGAAAAACCGAGATTGCAATCAACCTTGCTCTCTATTTGAATTCGGAGGACCCGGGAAAGATTACATTAATTGATCTTGATATGGTAAAGCCATATTTCAGACTACGATCCGTAAAAGAACCGATTAAAAAAAGCGGAATCGAAGTATTGACTCCCGAGGGACCGTATCAATACACTGATTTCCCCATCATTACAGCCCGGATGGAAAGTTACATCATAAGTCCCGAGAAAAGGGTCATTATAGATGTGGGAGGAGAGACAGTGGGCGCACGTATTGTGGGGAGGTATCGAGGTAATATTGACCCCGGGGAAGTTGAAGTGTTTTACGTTTTTAATGGAAGACGGAGTGTTGATAACAATCTGTCGGAAATGTGTGAAGATCTTGAACAAATCCGCAGAGTTCTTCCTTTCCCGTTGACAGGGATAATTCATAATTCTCACCTGATGAATGAATCAACCGTTGATATCCTCGAGTCACATATTGATCAGGCGAAAGAAATTTCAAATTATTCAGGAATTCCACTTCGTTTTCATTGTATCCGGGAGGATCTATACAAGGAAGCTTCGAAAACAATAGAAGGGCATTTGTTGCCCTTAAAACTTTTATTAATACCCGAATGGTTATAGATTTTGCAAACAAGGTAATTACAGGATTATGTAAAACTAATAACCTATATTTCAAGACTTTAAATTTTTTTCTGTAAGGAGGCCTGATTAATGCCATTTATTAAAGTCAGGGATGACCTGTGCAAGGGATGTAAGTTATGCATAACTTTCTGCCCCAAACAGGTTATAAGAATGTCAGATCGGCTAAACCCGAAGGGCTACTATGTGGCGGAACTTTTTGATAAGGAAGGATGTACCGGATGCGGCATTTGCGCCAGAATGTGCCCTGATGTAGCTATATCCGTATATCGGGAAGATAAAAAGGAAGTTCCCGCTTAAATATGAATGAGGTAAAATATCACACTTCAAGAAGGAAGGGATAGAATGTCAAATAAAGTGCTGATGAAAGGAAATGAAGCTATCGGCGAAGCGGCAATAACCGCCGGTTGCCGACATTTCTTCGGTTATCCTATTACACCACAATCAGAATTACCCGCGTACCTCTCAAAGCACATGCCAAAGGTGGGTGGCGTATTCTTGCAGGCCGAGAGTGAAGTAGCGGCGATCAACATGGTTTATGGAGCTGCAGCCGCCGGAGCAAGAGTCCTGACTTCCTCGTCAAGTCCGGGAATCAGTCTCAAGCAAGAGGGAATATCATACCTTGCGTCATCCGAGTTACCCGCAGTGATATGTAATGTCATGCGCGCAGGTCCCGGGCTTGGTACAATTCAACCCGCACAGGCAGATTATTTCCAGGCGGTAAAAGGTGGCGGACACGGAGATTATCACAATATAGTTCTTGCACCTGAATCGGTACAGGAAATAATTGACCATGTGAGACTGGGTTTCGATTTGTCAGACAAATACCTGAACCCGGCAATGATTCTCCTGGACGGTGCACTGGGACAGATGATGGAGCCTGTCGATTTTGGAGACTACAAACCTGAGCTGCAGGAGAAACCCTGGGCTGCAACAGGTTGCAAGGGAAGAAAGATGAATGCCATCACATCGATTCACATCGATCCCCGTGATATGGAAGCACACAACATAAAGCTTCAGGAAAAATACAGCAAGATAAGGGAATCGGAGCAAAAATGTGAAGAATGGATGCTCGAGGATGCTGAAATCATGGTTGTTGCATATGGTTTATGTGCAAGAATATGCAAATCGGCAATCAGGGTATGCCGTGAAAAAGGCATAAAAGTGGGATTATTCCGTCTTATTTCATTATGGCCATTCCCGGAGAAAAAGCTCGATAAAGCTATCGACAAGGTAAAAGAGGTCTTTGTTGTGGAGCTATCAGCCGGGCAGATGATCGAGGATGTCAAGTTGGTAGATAATGGAAGAAAGCCTATTACTTTCCATGGAAGAATGGGTGGAATGACCCCGTCCGTGGAAGATATTTCCGATAGGATCGAGTTGATCCATGATCGCATTACCCAAAAGGTTGGATAGATTATTGGAATATTCCCGGTTATTAAATCCGGGTATTTTCCATCTTCCAACTTCAAATATCTAACTTCTAACTTCTTTAATGGGAGGAATTTGAATGAAAGTTGTATATGAGAGGCCGGAGTCGCTTCTTGATGTTCCCTTTACATATTGCCCCGGATGTACTCATGGTATTATCCACAGGATGGTTGCCGACACTCTTGATGACCTGGGAATTCGTGAGCGAACAATCGGTGTGTCCCCCGTTGGATGTTCCGTATTTGCATATGAATTTTTCAATTGCGACATGGTGGCGGCGGCGCATGGACGTGCCCCCGCGGTTGCTACAGGAATCAAGAGAGTACACCCGGATAAAATCGTATTTACATACCAGGGAGACGGTGATCTGGCCGCAATTGGAACGGCTGAAATCATTCATGCCGCCGCCCGCGGTGAAAATATCACCGTTATATTTGCCAATAATGTCATTTACGGAATGACAGGCGGCCAGATGGCTCCGACCACATTAATCGGACAGAAAACCGACACGACCCCTTATGGCAGGAGCGTCGAGGCAAACGGTCATCCGATAAGAGTGTGTGAGCTTCTATCCAGTCTTGACGGTGTCGCCTACCTTGAAAGGGTATCAACTCACGACCCCAAACATGTTTTGAAAGCGCAAAAGGCGATTAAAAAAGCTTTCCAATATCAGGTGGATGGTAAGGGATTTACTCTGATTGAGCTATTATCAACCTGCCCGTCCAATTGGGGTATGAACCCGCTTGATTCCCTGAAATGGCTGGAAGAAAGTATGCTGCCATATTATAAACCCGGAGTATATAAAGATATAGGATAGCGGGGAGAATTCCAAGCTACCTGAATTTTATATGCCCATAATAATTATTAAAGTAATAATTATGAAAGAAAATCTGTTTTATTTTGATAATAAAAAATGAGAACAATGGAGGAATCCGGATGCATGAAGATTTAATTATTGCAGGATTCGGCGGACAGGGCGTAATGAGTATGGGGCAGATGCTTGCATATGCCGGACTCACGGAAGGAAAAAACGTACTCTGGATGCCGGCTTATGGACCTGAGACAAGGGGAGGATTTGCCAATTGTACGGTTATCGTATCCGACATGGAAATCGGCTCACCCATTGTCTCCCATCCCCGTTCAATTATCGTAATGAATCTTCCTTCCCTTGACAGGTTTGAAGATTCGGTAAAACCCGGAGGAACACTGGTCGTAAACACTACCCTGGCCAGCAGGAAAGTCCGCAGGAAGGATATTGACGTAATACTCGTGCCTGCAACCGAAGTAGCGACAGAGCTGGGAGATTTGAGAGCGGCCAATATGGTGGCACTTGGAGCCTTCCTGGAGTGCAAGCCGATGATATCATTTAAAGCCGTCAAGAAGACTCTCCAGAAAGTCTTTGCGAATAAGAAAAGTGTTATACCCCTGAATGAAAAGGCCCTTGAAAGAGGAGCGGAAATCGCCCGAGAGCAGAGAAAAGCCAGATCGGCAGTTTGAAACAGGAGTTGAGATATTTAATCTTTTATCATCACTCCCGTCTGTTTTAGGATTAGACCTGATAATAACTTCCCTGAAAAGGAGTGCACCTGATGGCGGAAACCACTGAAAAGATAGCAGATAATGGAAAAATGAAGAGAAAAGTTGTGGCGGTCGGCGATCTTCACGGAGATTACGAACGCTTGATTCGCGTTTTAGACGAACACAACTTGCTTATCGAGGGAACCTGGATGTGGAACCCCGGAGCCAACAATATCGATCTTGTTCTGATCGGTGATTATGTTGACTGGAGAGGGGAACCCCTTGAAGGAGACCCCACAAGGTGGGAAGAGGGACCCAAGAAAATACTTCATCTTCTTTTCTACCTGCGTCACAAGCTGAAAGAATACAGGGATAAAGATCCGGACTTCCGGTCATACATTCATCCGATACTGGGGAATCATGACCAGATGATGCTCGATGCAACATCAATATTCGAGTTTATGGATTTCGAGCAGCTAAAACAGGTCATCCGCTTCAAACAAAATTACTCTCCCCTGAAGAAATACCTCAACGACATAAGACTCAACTATGAGCAGGTCGAGAAGGTTATGAAATATCTCAACTGGTATTACCAGGGCGGCGAAGCTACAATCAAAGGATTTGGGGGTCTGGAAGTATGGAAATCCGAGATGGAAGGCGAGCTCGGCGATTTCCTCAGGAATAACCTCGTTCTGGGAGTGCGAGTCAATGACAGGTTATATGCCCATTCACTCCCGGATCGCAGGGAATTCTGGAAGTCAATCGATGATATCAGTAAACTTCCCGAGAAGGAAAGGATCAAGGCAAGGGAGGCCTTTATATGGGGCCGCAGGATCTGGGGAATCGATGCATATACTAATATGAAAACACCACAACCCGAAATAAAAGAAATTGATGATATGCTTTCAAGAATGGGCGTGAATGGCGCGGTTGTCGGGCATACACCGATGCTTCGCAGAGAGCCTGTGATTGCATTTGAAGGAAGAATCATCAATATTGATCTCCATGGCATTCCGGGAAGCGGCGTATTTTCAGAGGAGTATGAAGCCCCCAAAAAAAATAAGTAACGAGGCAGGGATCTTAAATAAACAAGTTCGTAAAAAAAATCGTCGATAATATCGAGAAGGTAATTGTCGGTAAAACCGATGAAGTCCTCCTTGTCATGGTCGCACTTCTATGCGAGGGGCATATGATGGTGGAGGATGTTCCCGGCGTCGGCAAAACCATGCTTGCCAGGGCAATTGCGAAATCCCTTGGATGTGAATTTTCGAGAATCCAGTTTACTCCCGATCTACTACCCTCGGACATTATCGGGGTGAATATATTCAACCAGAAAACCAGGGACTTCGAATTCAAACCCGGTCCCATACATAGCCAGATTATTCTCGCCGATGAGATTAACAGGGCGACACCCAAAACCCAGTCGGCTCTTCTGGAGTGCATGGAGGAAAGACAGGTTACCGTCGATGGCGTTACATACAAGATGTTACGGCCGTTCCTGGTGATTGCCACACAGAATCCCATTGAATATGAGGGGACTTTCCCACTACCCGAGTCACAGCTTGATCGCTTTTTTATCAGAGTAAACCTGGGCTACCCTGATGAGGAAGCCGAGGGAGAAATCCTTATTCGACAACAGCTAAGACATCCCATAGATGATCTAAAACAGGTTGTAACTGTTGAGGAGATCCTGGAAATGCAGAAAAAAACACGAGGAATTTTCATGGAGGATAGTCTCAGGGAGTATGTTGTTAAAATCGTTCAACAGACACGTAAAAATGAGAACCTTTTTCTGGGAGCAAGTCCCAGAGGGTCCCTGGCACTTTTCAGGGCGGCGCAGGCAAGGGCGGTTGTGGAAGACCGCGATTTTGTCATACCGGACGATATTAAATCGATGGCTCCATATACTCTTGCTCACAGGATGATCAGCAAGACCGACGGATTATTTTCCCCGGGACTGGAAAAACTTGTCGAAAAAATCCTTGATGATATTCCGGTTCCCGCTTGATATAACATGGTTAATTAAATTACGGTTAAGGAAGGAGAATGCAAGGATGCTAGGAGAAAACCTGGAGGATTTCCTGGAAGCTACATTGAGTTCTTCAGAAGGAGAATGGGCTTCAACGGATACAGTCGCTAAATACCTAGGAATAAAACTTCATAGCGCTTATGTATCTGTCAGAAAGTTGTCGGAAATGGGATTTATTAAGACAAAAGATAAAGCGGCAAAAATCGCCCTTACAGAAATAGGCTTGAAACTTGCAAATGCCGTAACCGGTAAACATGACCTCATAAAACGTTTCCTTACAAATTTCCTATGCGTACCGGAAGGTGTCGCCGACGAGGATGCACATCACATGGAGCACATTATAAGTGATGAGTCACTTGAAAAGATATTACAGTTCTTCGAATTCGTTGAAAAAGATCCTGATGATTTCATGAAATGGTTCTCAAAATACAAAACATTTGTTTGCAAAGTAAAAGTTTGAGATTAAAAGTTGGAAGATAGAAATGTAGGAGGGACGTCCCCGTCCCGATAAAAGGATGACAATCATCGGTTGTCAGTTGTATTGGTTTTTTGTTTTCACCACAAAAACCACTTGAAAATGCGAAACTCATGACCTTAATTCAGTGACATTATTTGTAGGAGGGACGTCCTCGTCCCGATATTATCCCCGTCCAATTATCCATTATGCCTTTATATTCTCATTCAGATAATAAAATACAATGAATAAGGTAATAATATGAAAGATGGACAAATAAAAAACCGGGGGAAATACACATTTCCGAAACGGGGAAAATTTAACCTTCGAAAAGGAAGATATTCGTTACCGTACACATGCTATCATATAACCACTACAACATATAACCGACAAAAAATATTGGCAAATTAAGAGATATGCAAAATTCTCTTCGATTCCCTTTCTTTTCTTGAGGAGAAGGACAGGATAAAGGCGATTTGCGGTATTGTCATGCCTGACCATATTCACATGGTTTTACAGTTGATGGAGGGGGGGAATCTTTCGAAGGTTGTGAAGGATTTTAAGAGCTTCACATCTCATAAGATCAATAGACTACTGAACCGTAAGGGTTCCATCTGGCAGGAACAATATTACGATCACAATATAAGAAGTTATGAAAACCTGGAAAAAATCGCACAATATTGCCACGAGAACCCAGTGAGAAAAGGATTGGTAGAAAAACCCGAAGATTGGGAATTCTGGTTTTTTAAGGAAGAGAATTTGTGATTGTTGATTCAGAATTATCCGTTTTATCGGGACGGGGACGTCCCTCCTACAAAATTGGAGGTGAGAAACTGGAGGTGGGAAATGAGATCCGTCATTCGCAATCTATCCTCAGTCATCTATAATCCATCATCTATCATCAGGATTTCCCCATATTTTTATTGTGTCATCAGCACTTCTTGACGCAATATATTTACCGTCGGGTGAAAATACTACGGATGGAACAGAAGAAGAATGCCCTTTCATTGTCCTTAAACATTTTCTTGTAGCGTAAACCTTTTTTTTATTCATTTTCCTGAAGATTATTCCTTATATCCCCGGGTATAAATGCCTTCAGTCTTTTGACTTTTTCTTCCGCCTCCGAGTGCTCAGGATTCAACTGGAGGCACTTTTTATATTCCCAATAAGCTTCCTCTTTTTTACCCGTATTCAGATAATACTCACCCAGATTGAAATGTATTTCCGGATCATCGGGTTCAATCTCCACCACCCTGTCAAAATATTCCTTCGCTTTGTTAAAATATCCCGTTTCAAAAAGCAATACCCCCATCACGCCTAAAAATTCTGCATTATCAGGTTCAAGCTCAATTGCCTTCTCAAATTCATCGCAGGCCTCGTCAAGAAGACCCCTGAGTTTGTAAACCACGCCCAGGGAGAGGTGTGGATCTCCATATTCGGGATCCATTTTTATTGCTTTTCTATACTCAATCTCTGCCTTTCCCGTGAGCGAAAGTCCGAGGTAGGCCTCGCCCAGGGTGAAATGATACTCTGCTTTATCGGGATCAATATTAATCGCCTTCTGATATTGATTAACAGCTTCATTAAACATTCCCTTTCCGGTATAAATCGCTCCCATGGTATAGTGAGCTCCCGGATTCTTTGGGTCAAGCTGTACTGCTTTTTTAGCATTCTCAAGAGCTAGATCAAGTTTTCCTTCTTTGAGAAAAACCAAAGAAAGGAAATATCTTGCATCGGGATTCCGCGGGTCAAGCTCGCAGGCTTTTAATAAATTCTCCCTTGCAGATTCCATTTCGTCTTGCATTCCATTTAAATTACCCATTGCGATATATGCAAGCGGATTTTCCGGGTCACATTCAAGCGACTTTTCGCAGTATTTTCTTGCTTCATCTATTTTATCTTCTTCAGACAGAATCATACCCAGAACCGCCAATGCGTCCGAATTATCGGGTTCCAATTCCAACGCCCTTTCGCCCTCTTTTTTTGCCATTTCCACCTCATCTTTTTCCTTGTGTATCAATGATAACATCCAGTGAGGGTCGGCTTTTTCCGGAGAAATATCCAGGGCTTTTTGCAGGTGCTCAATGGAACTGTCAAACCTGTTTTCATTTAAATAAAGTACCCCCATAATGAAATGGAGCGTGTAAATATCACTTCTCATTTTTATCGCTTTTTTTAGATCCGCTATTGCCTTTTTATTCTGGTGCAGCTCCTTTGCCGCAAGAGCGGAGAGGAGAAGCAACTCAGGCTTGTTCTCCGCCTTTCCCTGTTTCCTCATGTTTTTTGAAAATTGGAGTAACTGATCCAGGTTGAAATGTACATCCACAAGAAGATTCGTCCAGATAAGTGAGAAAGGATCTTTATCCAATCTCTTCTTCACTGTCTCCCGCGCCCCGTCGAAGTTTCCTGTTTCTATAAATTTCACCACATTTATATAATCAGGATCTTTCTTATAATCAACTGTGGGAATGTTTCTTGTTTTGTCTTGCGCCATGATAAATCTCCTTCGTTTTAATCACCTGGGATTTTCGGTTATAAACATTGAAATTATCTGAAAGTTCTTCTTTTTTTCTTACCTGCGCGTCCTCTGCGTTCTCTGCGGTGAATAGTTATAATTATACATTTCTCCTTAGCATCATATAAGTGATATCATCAAACTGGCTTTCTCCCTGGAATTCATTCAGCGTTAAAATGATCGCTCCTCCCATTTCCTTTAAAGATAGATTGGCATTTTCTTTTAAAAGCGAGTGAAGCCTTTCTTCTCCGAAAAATTCTCCATTTTTCGATACCGCCTCTGTTATTCCGTCGGTGTAAATGAAAACCATCTCGTTTTGTTTCAATATAATGCTATCCTGTTTATAAAAATAATCTTCAAGAGCTCCAAGCGGCACGTCACCGAATGATCCCGATACTTTGGAATCTCCATTGGGTTCGACAAGTACAAACTCGTTGTGTCCCGCGTTGGCAAATGTAAGCTCACCGGTTTTTATGCCGTAATATCCCAGGAATACCGTGGCGAACATACATGTATCCCTGTATTCATCAAGAAACTTATTTGTCTCATTCAATGCGTCGGACGGGCTATCGGGATGTTTCATGCAAAGGTTCTTAAGCGCGGTTTTAACCACCGCCATATACATGGAAGCCGGGACTCCTTTTCCTGAAACGTCTCCCACAACAATGGCCATCGTGTTATCATCAATAAAGAAGAAATCGAAGAAATCTCCCGACACTTCTTTTGCCGGATATAGTGCAACAAACAAGTTGAATTCTTTTCTCTCGGGGAATTTTTTGGGGAGCATGTACTCCTGGATCCTGCGTGCTATTTTGAGTTCGCTTTCGAGGGATTGTCTTGCAGTCACCTCTTGCCTCAATTTTTTCATGTATTGATCCAACTTGCTTCCCAGCTCATTGAAGCCATGGGAAAGCTCGATTATTTCTTTCGAGCCTTTTTCGGGAACTGTTGTGGAGAAATTGCCCTTTCCCAGCTTTTTAACCCCATCACAGAGATCATTGATGGGTCCCGAGATCGACCCGGAGAAGAAAATTGCCAGTATAAAGCCTAAAATAAGCAAGCATACTCCTGCAACGGCACTGGAAAGCTTAATCTTTTTCATTGTGATTTGCCCCATTTTTTCTGTTGTATCTTCGATTACCTTGATTGTATTATTACCCATTTCCATAAGAGATTTATTAACGGGAACGAAGAATTCATCAATGTTCACAACCGAGGCGACTACAAACGGAGTGTTCTGAACCCTTGCCAGAACCATATATTTTCTTCTTGTCTTTCCCTCCTTGTCAATAAAGTCGTATGATCCTTTCACAAGCGGTTCCTTGCGTGACTTGCTGACAAGCAGCCACATTTCCGGATACTTTTCTTTCCACTCCTTTAAATTCTTGCCCTCGACAAGCTTGTTGGGGTGAATAATGTTTATACCCTTGTCGTCATTCAGATCTGTATATCCCGCCACCTTACCATCATGAGTGTATATGTTCTGAATGACAATCTTTCTTAATTTTTCATTTTTTCTCATCATTTCATAATCGGGAATCGGCATGTCGGCGAGGATTACCGACAAATCGTCTGCAACGTCACTGGCCTTGAGTTCAACTATATCCATTGCATATTTACTAAGAATCTTTCTAGAAAGTTTCTTGTTATCAAGCATTGTCTTTTCAATTGCCACTTTTGCCGCCTGAAAACTCCTCTCTGTGAGTTCATCCACAACAAAATATGTGAAAAACCATATGACAATAAAAAAAACAAGTATGAGAAAAATATAAGACAGCATAAGTTTATTTCTTATTTTCATTATCACCGCTCCCTTGTTTGCGAAGAATGCGCTTTTTCATTATTACAATATTTTTATCTTCATCCCTTTTATAATCTATCTCATCCATCAGACTTCTCGCGAAATGTATTCCAAGTCCACCCTCATCACGCTCATCAAGCGATGCTTCAACATCGGGATTCTCAACCTGGAGAATATTAAAGCACTCGCCGCGATCTATTATATATACAATAAATTCGCCTTCATCCTCATATTCAACACCTACATCAATATCACCGACTTTCCCGGAATAGGCATATTTAATAATATTCACCAGGATTTCCTCGCAGGCCAATTCAACCTCAAATATAATTTCCATATTAATTCCGAGGTCAATCATTTCATTCCTGATATAATCCAGGAAACCGGGGAGATATTCCATTCTTGCGGGATAGTTTAAATAATTCATGGTATAAACTCACCGCAAAGCTACGGAGACCGGAGGCAAGAAGTCGGAATTTTGTCTTCCCACTTGAGGTGTCGAAAAACATCCAAACCCCGTCAATTTCTCGTTTCCCGTTTCTCATTTTCCACTTCCGTTTTTTGCAGATTTGCGGTAAAATCAATCCTCCTCAAGCACCCAAATTTTATATCGATTTATCGTGGTCAGGAAACCGTTTCCACATAGAAAGAAATGTGTAAAACTGTCATTCCTTCACTTCGTTCAGGACAGGCTCTGAGCGAAATACGATCTTTTAATTTACAGAATTGGCTTTGGCAGGAACGGGTTTTACTTACCTCCGATGTAATATTCAGCGAAGGATCTTAAAAAACCAATCATCCTCTTTTTTTTATTGAGACTTGCTCCCTGTAGGCCATTGTGGTCGAGATTCTTCGCTATGTAAATCTTTGGAGATCAAGAAAATCCCGTCCTTGAGAAAGTCATTGGAGTAAAGTAATCCTTTCTTGTATCGCTCAGAATGACAATTGCGTAAGCCCTGTATAATAAAAGAAAAAAAGGGTCAATCAAAACACAAATTGAACCCCATCCATCCCGGTGATAAAGTTTTTATTCGATTTTCATGATCTTATCAAATCCGGCAATTTTAAACACCTTTTTCACAGTGGGTTTCACATGCTCAACGGAAAATCTATCGTCTCCCATTTCTCTTGCAACTTTGAGGCAGATTCGAAGAAAAGCTGAAGATACATAATCCACTTCTTTCAAGTCAAATACTACGGAAAGATCCTGCCCCTTTATCTTTTCAATCAATTCACTTCCAACCCGGGTAGATTCCTCCGTATCCATACGCCCTGAAAACAAGCATGTAATCTTTCCCTCATCAGAACGGTACTCTATCATGGTAATCCTCCTTCAATATTTATTAATAATTTTGATTATATTCTTTCTCGATAGTTACAGCATTTATTGACTCATCAAGGTATTTTTCTTTGTTAAAACGCATATATCTTTCATTTAACCTACGCAGTGTTATTCGCTGTATGTTCAAAAGGTTGGATACTGTAATATTGTCTGTTGTGATATTTTTACCGGCCGCTCCACATCCCAGCATCATCGAAGGATGAAGTGTGTTGTAAATCCCACCGAGCGCGCCCTGAGTCGAGGGCATATTCACAAGAATACGTCCCGCATTCATAACAAGTGAGAACTCTTTTATCTTTTCCTCGTCATTGGAGAAAATACCGGCGGTATGCCCCACGCCTCCCGAAAAATTAACTTCAATACATGCGTTTATAGCTTGTTGAAAATCATCGGCTACATGGAATGTAAGAATCGGGGCGATAATCTCACCTGAGAGGGGATAATCATCGCCTATTCCATCCTGTGGAGCAATCAACACGGCGGTATCCTCCGGCACTTCGAAACCCGCCATTCCGGCAATTTGGAAGGCAGGTTTTCCGATAATATCCATGCTTATTTTCCCTGTCTCTTTATCCAAGACTATCTTTTCCAGGAGTCCGACCTCTTCACCGGTCATGAAATATCCCTTTTTCTTCTTGAACTCCTCCATTATCTCACCTGCGACAGCCTTTTCCACGACGACCGCCTGCTCCCCCGACCAGGATGTTCCATAATCGAATGTCCTGGATATCAATATCTGATTTATGGCAAAAGGTATGTCGGCGGTTCTCTCGATGAATACCGGCGCGTTTCCGGTACTCGCTCCCAGTGTTGGGTTTCCCGAGCTCTGCGCCGCCTGAATGACATCACTCCCGGCCGCAACAAGAATAAGGGCGAACCTGCGGTTGGAAACCAGTGTCCTGAATAATTGAATCCGGGAGTAAGCTTCCTCGCTTAGTCTTTCCAGCGATATGCTTGCGCTCATCATCTCGGGGGTCAATTTTCTTGAGGAGTATTCAACCCACTGAATACAATCCTCGGGGGCGTCCTCAGCAAGTGCCGCTTCATAACATATTCTTGCCGCTTCAATCGAGCATTTCGCCGCCTTTTCATGAGGTGTAATCACAATGGGATTCCGTGTTTTCAAGCAGATTAAAATATCAAAAATTACGGTTGAAGTGGGATTCGTAAAAGGAGTAATCGCCAATACCGGCCCCATGGGTTGAGCAATCTCGATAATTCCGTTTTTCTCATCCCGGGAGATGATGCCGACGGTCTTTGTACTCTTAATATCCTCATAGGTCATCTGAGAGGCAATTACATTTTTAAGTACCTTGTCTTCCCATTTGCCCATACCTGTCTCTTCTTTCGCCATTTTTGCAAGCTTCACACGGTTATCCATGGCGGCTTTATAAACAGCCCTGGTTATCCTGTCGGTATGCTCCTGATCAAGTTGACTGAAAACTGCGGAGGCCCTTACCGATTTTTCCAATATCTCATTCAGACTCTCATAAGCTGATGTCATTTTTTTCCTCCGTATTTTTTTGCTATTTAACAACGGTTTATATGTTTGTAAATTCCTGAAATCATAAAAATTCCCTGCAATATTTTTTCCGACTGAAGGATCGTCATTTAACATGAAGAATAATTGAATATATCTAACCAAACTGAATCGTTGGAAGGTTTATATTGTTATGAAATATGAAGACGACATATCGGGAGAATTTGAGGCAGATCCGGCATACGACCAAGCCCCGGGAAATCAACAGGATATTGGTGGCTCAATATCCGAGGGCGACAGGAATCTCCTTGACCGGGAATATACAAATTTTATCAGGAAGAAAGCAATCAGGATGATCGGCAATAATTAGTCTTCCAAAACATCCGGAACCATGTCATACCGGCCGATGGGCATCAGGTGAACGCCGTCAACCAGTCCCCTGCATTCCTCCAGGATTTCCCTTGCTATCTCCAGCGAGACCGATTTCTTGTCTTTTGTATTTTCCATCCTCTCGATCAACGAATCGGGTATGATGATTCCGGGGATGTTTTTCAGCATATAACGCGCCATCTTTTCGGACTTGAGAAATATAATCCCTGCAATTATCCTGGTCTTGATCCCGGCCTTTTCCACTTCATCCAGGAATCTCTTTAAAAGCTCTATGTCATATATCCCTTGGGTTATGAAAAACGACGCGCCTGCCTCGACTTTCTTTTTCATCTTGATTATCTGCATAGCCAGCATATCGCTTCCGGGGTTCACAACTCCGCCAATGTGAAAACGGGGACTGCCCTCCAGGGGATTGCCGTTGTAATCCCTGCCTCTCGTCAACTCGGTAGCGAGCTTGATTAACTGAACCGAGTCCAAATCATATACAGGTTTCGCCTCTTTGTGATCCCCCACCGATTGGTGATCCCCCGTCATGGCAAGCGTATTTCTTATGCCCATCACGTATGCGCCCAAAAGCTCGCTCTGCAGGGCAAGCCTGTTTCGCTCGCGGGTGGTCAGATGCAGGATTGGCTCCATTCCCTCCCTTGCAAAAAGAGCGCTCATCGACAGGGAGCCTAACCTCATTATGGATCCCGGGTTCTCATTAATAGAAAACGCCGTTATATATTGCTTTAAACTCCTGGCATGATTCAGCGTATTCTCGACATCAATCCCCTTGGGTGGGATAATTTCACATGTAACAACAAACTTCCCCGATTCCAACTCCTCCTGCAATCTTGATACAGACTCATCAAGATTGATTTCCTCATCTTTTTTGATCCTGTCTTTGGCCAGTTTATGGAATTTTTTCCTTATCTGTAATTTCTGTTGCTTGAAATGGTCAACTCTTGATGCCCTCTCGTCCTGGGTTTCTTTCCTTATATCCAGACTCCCGGGTTTTATGGAAATCTCAAAATCCATCATTGGTTGGTATTTTTCGAGAATATCCATCCTGCCTGCTTTTTTCGCCCTCTCGAAAATCAAATGCCAGGCACAATCACGATTGCCGTCAACCTCGCATTTCCCATCCTTGCTCCCGCCACAGGGCCCGTTAACCAGGCTTTTCGCACACCTTGTTATGGGACATATCCCCATCGTCCGATCCAGGATGCAATTTCCACAAAGTGAGCATCTCTCGTCAAACCATCCGTACCTTATTGTATTTCCCAGAAATAGTGTATTCAGACCCGGCAGGATGGTTTTCGCGGGGAGAACTTCGCTGACCGATTGAACTCCCGCACCGCATGCAAGGACAATCATGGCATCGGCGGCAGTGACTTCCTCCTTTGATATTCTCAACTCCCGCCGGACTTTTTGAACGTGACAGGGAGTATCAGGCACAAGCACGCCTGTTACCGATTTGCCCCGTTTCTCCAATTTAAGCTTCATGTCCTCGACCTCGATCTCTCCACCCGTACTGCATAATGTGGCACAGTCAGCACATCCGAGGATGAAGATCCTGTCGTATCCTTCGAGGGATTCGATTATTTTGCTAAATGGTTTTTTTTCGGTTATGATCATTGTTCTACAAATTTCTCCCGTTTTATTTCAACCCGAACGATGCTTTTTATATTTACCGCAAAGACCACAAAAAAACGCAAAGATTCTTTAATCAGGACTTACGCATTTCCAAGAAAGAAAAGCATAGAACTGTCATCCTGAGCGGAATACGATCTTTTCCTTTCCTGAATAAACCTTGGCAAGGACGGGTTTTACTTACCTCCAATGTCTTCCACAGCGAAGGATCTCTACCCACGACAAATGATCCTCCTGCAGGCAATTATTCAAGAGATTCTTCGCTATGTAAATCTCCGTAGATCAAGAAAATCCCGTCTTTGAGAAAATCATTGGAGTAAAGAAACTCATTCTTGATCCACTCAGAATGACAATTGCGTAAGTCCTGGTACATGTTGTAAATTATGGGAATGGTTTCCCAATCCCGTTTCATGCAATATCCAGACTGGTCAGGAGACCAGCCACTACCCAAATAGCGGAGTGGTCTGAAGTGTCAAATTTACTTAAACCTCTGCGGTGAATAGTCACCAACCTATTTAAACTTTCTTTTTTTCGAAACGATTACCATTGAACCCTCGCCAGGCTTGCTGTATATCTCCACCTTGTCCATGAGTGCTTTCATCAGGAATACTCCCCTACCCCTTTCCGCGAAGGGATCGGGCGGCTCTTCGCCCATTCCGGTTGAGTCGAAACCGGGGCCATAATCGGAAATCTCGATACGCAACTCTTCCATGGTGAGATGATAATGAACGTCAATCCCCTTTTCCGATTTTCCGTGTTCAATTGCGTTATCACAAGCTTCTCCCACAGCGGTTTTTATATCCTGAACTTCTTCCTCGCTATAATGAACTCTCCTTGCAATCGCCTCCGCCTGCATACGAACAATCACAGCGAATTCATTTCGACATGGCACTTTCAAGTCGATGTTTGACGCGCTCTTTACAACCTCTTCCCACCCCTGGAGCGCATCTTCCTGCGATTTAATAACCATATTAAGGTTTTTTATATAAGAATCGGCAATCTGGATCATAATATAATTAACAAATGTATTTATTCTTTTTTCAAGTTGGAAAAATGACGACGCCCTTATTTTTTCATCGGACATCTTCGAAGAAAGGTAAATCCATATTTCATCCCTGAATATCTTTATCCCGCGGAGGAGATCTCTGAGTTTAATCTCAAAGACTACACGCCTGGATGTTATCCCATCCTCAAACTTGATAAGGTCAACTGTAAGAAATCCGTTGTCCTTCCCCAGTGAGAATTCTTTGTTCCTCAAAAAATCTATAATATACCCAAGTGTTATATCCATAGTTTTCCTGGATTCAGCTATGGGCATACCTCTCTTGCGATAAGGTTTGATGATGTTATATATTTTCTTGGCCGACTTTTCAACAAGCTGATCCCTTCCTTCTTCAAGCCAGTCGGCTGCCTGCTTCAATAGCAGTTTGGCCACCTCCCAAACATTTTTCAAAGTTTTCATTTTGCCATGAACAACAAAAATCCTTTTAGCATTTTGAAGTGGGAAATGGAAGATGATTTTTTACACCACGAAGCCACGGAGTTCACGAAGAAAACAAATGACACAAACTCATATAGTTTGTGTCCTTCGTGCCTTTGTGGTAAATAGAAGTGGGAAGTGGGATCCGCCATTCGTTCTCTTTTCTTTGTTCTCAATTTATCGGGACGGGGACGTCCCTCCTACAGATCTGACCTCTGACTTCCGTTATCCTACCGATTCCTTCACCTCGTCAAATTCCCTCATCGTGGACAGTCCCACCGTGCTCCATAATTGAACCGGATTCGACTCGGACTCGCTTGCCGCCTCCGCTCCGTATGCTATGGGCTTCATCTTGCCGTTATCAATTTTGTATGTCCAGAGCTCGGAGTTTACCAGATCCCCTGCATTTTGCTCCATTTTTCTGAGGTTTGATAGGGATTTGAACATATCCTTCGCCAGCTTCTCATGCCCGGGTCTTTCCTGGAACCTCTTTATCTGTTTCATCAATCCTTTTTCCATAAGCGCCATATGCCACGACCAGACAACGGTTCCATGATACCCGTTCCTGTCAAGTGTTTTTCTGAGTGATTTATTTGATGCAAAGACCGGGTTTGCAACGAAAATGCCCGACGATCCGGCAAGTCCGAGGGGGTATGGAAGGTCAATCGTTTTGAGAATTCCCCTTATTTCTTCCGGGGAGGGATTTCCGTTGAAAAGCCTGAATCCGGCGTCGGAATTCATAACCTCCACAGGTTTGCCGTCCTTATCAAGTGAGAGGGCGTAGAAGCTCAACCCGTCCTTCAGGTTGTCCGGTGTTTTATTTCCATATACAAAATCTCTCACTGTTACCTTGTCGTCAATTTTTGTATTCAAATGGAAGTCTTTCTCATCGGAATCAGGCAGGTAGTTCTCCATGTAATCTTTCAATTTACCCCTGACCTGATCCGGCGACATATCAACCTTGTAATGATCCCTGGCCCCATGCCATGCCTTGATATTTTTATCCATAACCTCCGGTGATTCCAGAGCTTTCCTGATAAATCCCAGGTTATGCTTTGAAGCGATTTCCTGAAGCTCACCCCTTGAATAAACGCCTGAATCAATAACATCCCTGACGGATGAAAGACTGTCGGCCACAAAATCCACATTTACACTGCAGGGATATACTCCCCAGCCAAGCCCGGGATTGGAGTCACGCCAGTCGCCTACAGATTCGTCATGCGCTATCCTTATGAGATCCTTCGGGTCCCCTGTCTCCGTATATCTCTCCGCTTTTTTGAGGGCATAATCGAAGTTCTTTAAAAGGGCATCGACATTTTTCTCACCCTGCTGATTTGTCTTATTGAGGAAAGCCAGTTTCCTTGATTTTGCTATGGAGTCATCACTGATATAATTTCCCACCGTATGGGGTAGCATATAATCATCGTCAATCATCTTGTAATCATATATGGGATCCGACAGGTGCTTTTTCACCTCGGCGGCTTCGTTATTTTTCCCCTCTGCTCGAAGTTGATTATATTCCGACACTCTCTGCGCAATTGCCTGTGAGCCTATGTCTTCTTCGTGGGCGACAGCTCCTTCAGGTGAAAGGCCGTCCAGGACGCTTTGCATCGCGGATTCATACACCTTCGTGTCAACGCTGTCCCTGAGCATCATCAAGCTCATCATTGTGTCGCGACCGAAGTATGTGAGAAATCTCCAGGAGCCTGCAAGGAATTTTTCATGGTATGAGAGGAATGAGAGACCCTGAAGAGCTTCGCCAAACCGTTTTGCCTTTTGAGGATCGGTCTTTTTCAACTTCTCCCTGTAAATGGAAGCTTTATTGTTAAGGAGGTCATCCTCTGTATATGGAGTAAGGGGCTTGTAGTCAATCGATGAGGCGACCCCAAATTTTACCGGGCCTCCCTCTTTTGACTCAATTGTAAGCTTGCCGTTCTCGACTTTAGCCTCCATCTCGTCGGGGATCCTCAACTCGGTGTAAAATGTGTTTTTCCGGTCAAGTGTTTTCCTTGTTATAGTTATTACCTCGTTCTTCCCCCTTCTTTCAACCGATATGGAGGGATTCAAGTATCCGTTTTCTGGAATGTCGGTAAGATCCAGAAATTTGCGCTTGTCGTTCCATCTGTTTTTGACAGCATCAGGAGCCTTGAGGTCCCTTATGAACCTTATTGAATCGAGATGAACATCAGATATAACAACCCTGTTTTTATTGGCCTTTACTTTGAATGAGACTCCATTGTCATTCTTGCCGCGGGAGAATTCCCGGGGCTCGCCGATGTATGAAAATTTCATCCCTTTCGAGCTTTCATCGCCGGGATCAAGCCTCATTGCCATGCCTGAATTCCCCACGGGGAAACTCACATATATCCTGCCATTTTGTCCGTCGGTGAGCATAACATGAGATGTAAAATCCTTCGAGGAAAAGAAATAGTTGCTTGAAAGGCCTTCCCTGATAAAGAAATTATGTTTTTTTTGGTCAATTTTCCCGCTATCCTGTGCAAAATTAAGCATATTGGGTACTTTCTTTTCCACTATTTCACGGGGCGTTTCAGGTGTTACAGCTTTCATCTCTTCCAGTGGGGACTTCTTTTCAGGTGGTGAGAATTTACCGATTGTTACCTTGTCGGATATGACCGAGGATTGTTTTTCTTTTTTGACAACTGTTTTTTTAGGTGTTATTGAACCGACTTGTTGTGTGATTGAAACAGATCTTATATCCATTATAATCCCCCCATTTTATTTATTCGTATTAATTTTATCACATTAAAGATAGGATGTAAATAATTGTCTTTTTCATATAGAGGGAATCAGGTTATATGCTCGAAAGATGGTAAAAAATTCCACATAATATAATTAAGGAGGAAGACAAATGAGAATTCCATTTCTTGCAGGAAACTGGAAAATGCACAATACCGTTTGCGAGGCATTGAACCTCGTTCAGGATCTGATAATAAGCACAAATGATGTAAAGGATCGTGAGGTTGTAGTATGCCCCACATTCACAGCTTTGCAGGCCGTGAGTAAGTTGATCGAGGGTACTCACATCCGCCTGGGAGCGCAGAATATGTATTGTGCAGAGAAAGGCGCGTTCACCGGTGAAATTTCCCCGCCGATGCTCAAGGAACTTTGCTGTCGATATGTTATCCTGGGTCATTCCGAGAGAAGAAACGTATTCGGTGAGGATGACGAGCTTATCAACAAGAAGATAAAGATGGCGCTTGATTGGGGACTGCATCCCATTCTATGTGTCGGAGAATCTCTCAAACAGCGTGAAGCCGGCGAAACAAAGGACTGGGTGAAAGGACAGGTTGAGAAAGACCTTCACCAGTTGACCCCGTCGGAAATTGAGAAAATGGTCATAGCATACGAGCCAATCTGGGCGATTGGAACCGGCAAGACCGACACCGCCCAGGGTGCGAATGACACAATAGGAATGGTTAGAAATCTGATTGCCGATAATTCATCATATGAAGTGGCGCAGAAAGTGAGAATACTTTACGGCGGATCCGTGAAACCCGGTAATGTTGACGGATTTATGGCTCAAAAAGAGATTGACGGCGCGCTCGTAGGCGGCGCAGCCCTGAAAGCGGATTCGTTTGCAAGAATTGTAAAATACGAGGAGATTTAGATATATCCCCTTGAGAATAATTGAGAAAGTGGAAGCGGTGGTTGGATCATTGAAATTTAGCCACCGTTTTTTGCATTTTATGCCCAACATCCAACTTCCAACCTCATTCACGAGATTATCCTCCAGTTTCACAGGGTGTCCAACAACTTGAAAACTTGCATCAGCATTGTCATTGCTGGGGGGCGAAGCCGACGAAGCAATCTCACTATTTGGAAGCGAGAAACGGGAGGCGAGAGGCGAGAAGTGAAAAATGAGGGCTTCCTCTTCCCATTTCCCATCTCCCTTTTCCCGGTTCCCGTAAAGGAGATTGCTTCGCCTCCTGCGGAGTTTCGCAATGACAATATCCCTGGTAAAAAGTGCTAAACCATAGTATTAAACATTACCATGAATAACTTTTCCAATCTCATATTGACAAGGAAATCAAATTATGCTAATATAAGTTAGTTAACGTTAACTAACTTTAGGGAGATAAAAATTGATAGTGGATAGGTACTCAAAAAGACAACAACAAATAATTGAAGCGGCGATAAATCTTATAGCAAGTGATGGAATCCAGAAGCTTTCAATAAGGAATCTCACAAGGAATATCGGGATAACTGAACCTGCTCTATACAGGCACTTCGATTCAAAACAGGATCTATTGATCGAAATTCTCAATTACTTCGAGGAAACAGGGAAGGTTATTAACGATGAAATATGCACCATTTATGAACGCCCCCTTGAATGTATCGAAAAATTCCTTTTATTGAAGCTTGAAAACCTTTCCAGGAATCCCGCTTTGGCCTCGGTAATTTTTTCAGAAGAAATTTTTCGATATGACGGGAGACTGTCCAAAAAGGTTCAAGACATAATGCGAAAAAATCGGGATTTTATTGAAAAATTGGTAATAACCGGACAGGAAACAGGAGAAGTTAGAAGCGACATACCAGGGGATCAAATAAGCATGATAATCCTGGGGACAATAAGGCTGCTTGTAAAGAGATGGCGTTTGTCCGATTTCTCATTTAATCTGGAGGACGAGGGGAGGAGATTGAAAGATACCATTATCGGGCTCATCAGCGAGGGAAAATAATGATATATGTTCAAGACAGCCAGGGGCAATTGCCTGCGACTTAATACTATAAAACAAAGGTGTCCCGGTCTTCTTAAAAGCTATAAAAGGGAGTAATAAGATGAAAATTATCTCATTAAAAGATGCACCAAGAACAAAGAATCCCCATAACGTTCAGGCATGCAAAGTATATGACACAGAAAATGCGATAGTGGTTCATATGACACTTGAACCCGGTGAAAAATTAAAAAGGCATAAAACACCTGTTGACGTTTTCTTTGTAATACTTGAAGGGAAACCCTCCATTGAGGTTGGAGACGAGAAAATTCAGGTGGAAAAAGATCAACTTATCGAGAGTCCCGCCAATATTGTCCACTGTATATACAACGAAACCGACGAACCCGCAAGAATATTGGTTGTAAAAGTACCGAAACCTTCCAGTAAGACAAAAATAATTTGAATCTATGAGGAGGAAAAATATGAATATGTTTTGCTTTCAATGTCAGGAAACACTGAAAAACACGGGATGTGTAATGGCCGGGATCTGCGGAAAGAGTGCGGATGTGGCGACTCTTCAGGATCTTTTGATCTATCTCTTAAAAGGAATATCAGTATATGGAGAAAAGGCGAGAAAACTGGGACACAACGATGAAGAAGTCGATATATTCGTTGCGAGGGGCCTTTTTACAACAATAACAAACGTCAACTTCGACACAGACAGGTTGGTAAAGCTTATTGAACAGGCATTCAAGGCCAGGGAGAAGATCGAGAATATCTTTTTGAATGCATACAAGGAGAAACATGGCGAGGATTTTACAGGCAAATTACCTGAACCTGCGAGATGGAAATCCGGTGACGGAATCCGCAGTTATCTTGAAAAAGGCCGCAATGTGGGAGTATTGGCAGAAAAAAATGAGGACATAAGATCCCTAAAACAGCTTCTCACATACGGTCTGAAAGGAATTGCCGCATATGCGGATCACGCCTACATACTGGGCAAAAAGGACGACAGCATATTTGCGTTTCTTCAGGAAGCTCTGGAGGCTACAACGAGGGAATTCATCACTGTCGATGAGCTTGTCAATCTCGTTATAAAGGCGGGAGAAATGGGCGTAACAACAATGGCACTCCTTGATGAAGCCAATACATCACGATACGGAAATCCGGAGCCTACCGAGGTTTATACCGGCACAAGGGCAAAGCCTGCAATTCTTATAAGCGGCCACGATCTTCTTGATATGGAGGAGATTCTCCAGCAGACCGCCGGCAAGGGAGTGGACATTTACACCCATGGCGAAATGCTCCCGGCAAATGCATACCCCGCCTTCAAGAAATACGATCACTTTGTGGGCAACTACGGAACCTCCTGGTTTAACCAGCAAAAGGAATTTGACAAATTCAACGGCGCGATAATAATGACGACAAACTGCATCCAGAAACCCAAAGAGAGTTACAAGAACAGGATCTTTACAACAGGACTCGTGGCATGGCCTGATGTGGCGCATATTTCTGACAGGGAATTTGGGAAGCCTAAAGATTTTTCACTGGTTATCGAAAAAGCACTGGAGCAGGGCGCACTGGAAGAAATTCCCGGCAAGAAAATCATGATAGGATTCGCCCGGAATTCCCTCATGGCTTCAGCAGACAAAATAATCTCAGCCGTGAAATCCGGCAAGATAAAACGCTTCGTTGTTATGGCGGGATGTGACGGACGTTATAAGAATCGTGAATATTATACCGAGGTAGCCAAAAATCTCCCGGAGGGCACGGTTATCCTGACCGCAGGATGCGCAAAATACAGGTACAACATGCTGGATCTCGGCGATATCGACGGAATCCCCAGAGTGATAGACGCGGGGCAGTGCAATGACTCATATTCCCTTGCATACATCGCTCTTCAGCTTGTAAAAGCATTCGAAGCCGACAGCATTAACGATCTGCCGATATCATTCGACATTGCATGGTACGAGCAGAAGGCGGTAACAGTCCTCCTGGCCTTGCTGTATCTCGGAGTAAAAGGCATAAGACTGGGACCAACCCTGCCGGCATTCCTGTCACCGAATGTGGCAAAAGTCCTGGTGGAGAAATTCGACATAAAACTCATCGGTACGGTGGAGGAAGATATTGATGCCATGATGTTGGGAAAATGATAAATGATATGTGAAACTTGATTTTTTTCACCACAGAGGACACAGAGATCACAGAGTTTTAAACGGACTTAATTATATTGAAATTCACTAATTCCCTGATGTTCGGGTGGAGGCTGGTCGGAAGACCAGCCTCCATTGCTGTAAAATCGGGTTGGGAGGGGTCTGAATAAATACTCTATGAAACTCACTTTCACAATCGCCCAAATGGATGTCGGGACATTATGGGCATTAAGATTTCGTTTCGTGGTTTCTTATGACAGGCAAAGAATATGGTAATTTGTATTATTTATTGAGCGATTTCAAAATAAACCTTCTGTCCTCAATGGGTATCAATTCAAGTTTTGGGGGGCTTCTCTTTTCCCAGGGTGCAAGATTATTTTTTATCATCCATTCTCCAATTTCTTTCTTGCGTAGTTCAGGGCAATCTTTCCAGAAAGTCCCCTCCACAATATTGACATCAATCGAATTGCCATCACTAAATTCAATATTTACCGAAGACCATTCTTCCTTGAAATACCTCTCCCTGTCTTTTTCATTAATACTAATACCGTACCCGGAGCCTCTTTTTTCTCGTTTGCCGTTACTCCATCCTGATACCATCATGCCTGAGATGCCTCCTCACAATTATTAATTGTGCTTTCAATCTTATCGGATACTTCTATAACTTCCGACCAGGATGAACCGGAGATAATATCATAGCCGTGTGCAATGTTATTTCTAAGCTTTTCTACTTTATCAAAAATTTTATTAGCTTTTTCCTTAGACTTAATGCCAATTAGGCTAAACAATTCATCCTTTTTCCTGATTATTGTGCATTTATCACATAATTGCAGGCAATCAAAGACATCTAATTCTTCATTTCTGACTCTTATATCCTCATAAAAAGATTTGGCTTTTTCAATCCTTTTTTCTGATAATAGACTTTCCAATTCTCCCTCGTCGCAAAATTTTCTAATCATACGAGTGAAATGCATCTCCAACAAGTTGATCAAGGCAAAAAGAAACATGCGCACAGGAGCTTTTCTTAAATCTCCTTTTGTCACAATATACTTTATTTCATTATTTTCAAGAATAAACAACCAACCTTTATCCTTAAGTATATCTAGGCATTTTAATATTGGAGTTGATTCCGCCACGATATCTATTGGCTTGATGGTCTCAACTTGTTGAGAACAAATCCCAGTTGTTAACTTTGATTGGATTACATACCCGATAATTACTCCGCTGGATCTTACAGGCATTATGTCAAAGTTTTCGTCTTTCATTCGATCTCTAACTTCCGAACAATTATCATTTTCGTTGACAGATTTAACTTCTTCTGCAATATGTTTGACTGATATTTGATTAAGAACATTTCTCAATTCATCCAAGTTTGTTCTTAGCTGTTTCATAATGATACTCCTTTCATTTAATTCAATCATCATTCAATCGGGGAAAGGTTATTCTCTTGCCCCGTGCATGCGGAGGAGTTTTACCATGTCTGTATGACCTATCTGCTTCGCATAGCGCAATGGAGTCCTGCCTTTATCATCCTTCACATTAATATTGGCGCCATTGGACATGAGAAGTTCTACTACTTCACTGTTGCATCCCGCTGCCGCACATAGCAACGGCGTACTGCCATTATTATCCTTTGCATTAACATCGACACCTTTGGATATGAGAAATTCTGCTACTCCGATGTTAATAGTTGCTACCCAATGCAACGGCGTACGGCCTTCATCATCCTTTGTATTAACATCGGCACCTTTAGATGTGAGAAGCTCTGCTAAATCCGTATGGCCACTCACACATGCCTCGAGCAATGGTGTCCATCCACTATTACTCTTTGCATTAACATCGGCACCATTGGACATGAGAAACTTTGCTACATCGGGGTAGCCTTTCTGTGCTGCCAAGTGCAACGACGTCAAGCCATATTCATTCTTTGCATTAGCATCGGCACCCATTGATATGAGAAGTTCAGCTACTTCGTTATGGCTTTCCTGTACCGCGATGTGCAATGGCGTTTCTCCTTCATAACCCACCACATTAACATTAGCACCTTTGGATATGAGAAGTTCCACCACTTCAATGTTGCCATACTGTGTCGCTATGTGCAATAGCATCCCACAATCCTCATCCATTGAATTAATATCGACATCTTTTAGTATGAAAAGTTCCACAACATCTGGATGTTCATTAGAATATGCTAAATCCATCGGTGTAAAACCCTCATAATCCTGTGCATTAACATCAGCACCTTTGGATGTTAGAAGTTCCGCTAATTTGATGTCGCCATTATCTGCAGCGCTATGCAATGGCGTCCAAATCGAATTATCCCCTGCATTAACATCAGCACCCTTTGATATTAAAAATTCTACTACCTCTATATGTCCATTGATAACAGCGCTGTGTAATGGCGTACGACTCGAAATATCCTTCGCATTAACATCAGCACCTCTTGATACGATAATTTTTACTATCTCTATTTGCCCCATGAAAGCCGCCAATTGCAATGGCATCCAGCCCATATCATTCTTAGCATTAATATCAGCACCCATGGAGATTAGGAGCCTAACTTTATTTATATCCCCATTGCATACCGCTTTATGAAGAGGGACTTCTCCATTTATGCCTTTTGAGCTGTTTTCGACGAGGAGTCTTACCATGTCTGTATGACCGTAAAAAGTCATCAAGATTAATGGCGTTTCGCCGTAATCATCAATCGCATTAACATCAGCACCCTTTGACATTAGAAGTTCCACTACCTCTGTATGTCCATTAATGACAGCGCTGTGTAATGGCGTACTACTCGAAAGATCCTCCGCATTAACATCAGCACCTTTGGACACTAAAAGTTCCACTACCTCTGTATGTCCGTCGGTAGCAGCAAAGTGTAATGGCCTCTTCGAAAGAGCCTTCGCATTAACATCAACACCTTTGGATATGAGAAGTTTTGCTACTTCGATGTCGCCATACTGTGCCGCGATGTGCAATGGCATCTCGCGAATATTATTCTTCGCATTAACATCAGCACCTTTGGATATGAGAAGCTTTGCTATATCTATTTGCCCCATGAAAGCCGCGATGTGCAATGGCGTCTCGCCCTTATCATTCTTAATATTAATATCAGCTCCCATTGATATTAGTTTTTTAGCTTCATCTATTTCCCCGCCTTTTATAGCTTTATGAAGAGGAGTCTCCCCATCTTCGTCCCGTTTATTTACATCAATTAGTTGAACTGGGCTAACGGATTTAGAATTTAACATCTCCAGGATTTTATCCGCTGATTCAGGCCTGTTGTCTCTGTTGAAATCGAGCATTGACGTAATTGTATCGTTTAAATAATCAGGGACTGTTGAATTCAGGTCTTTTATCGGCTCGAATTTGAATGGCTCACGGGAGGGATCCTGAGGGTCTATTCCCGTTAAAAAGTAGTGCATCATTGCCCCCAAGGAATACAGGTCGCTTCGGGGGTCTGTAAATCCCTTGTATTGCTCCGGTGAGGAGTAACCGGGAGTGCCGATTAGGGTTCCCTTCGTTTGAGGCCTAAACAACCGTGCGATTCCAAAGTCTATCAGGAATACGGTTTTATTCTGAATCATGACGTTGGAAGGTTTCATATCACGGTATATCACAGGCGGCTTCTGTGAGTGGAGATAGGAGAGAATACTGAGAATTTGCCGGAAATAATTGAGAGATTCGTCAACAGCCAATGGTCTGCCCATTCGTTCATTCATCATAATTTCCATGTCTTTACCTTCGATAAATGTCATAACAAGGAAATGAGCAGGTTTGCCGGAATCGGGATCATTTTCAATAAAGAAATCGCTTACATTGGGAAGTCCGCCGTGATGGAGCTTTGACAGGATACGCGCTTCCTCAAGGAATCTTTTTTTAGCATATTTCTCCTCTTCATTATTTCCAACGACCAGGAAGAGTTTTTTCACTGCAACAGATATACCAAGGCGAATGTCGTGTGCTTTATAAACACATCCCATATTCCCGGATTTTACGACGGTCTTTATTTCATAACGATTATCCAGTAATACAAACTTCTGAGTTCCTTTTTTGGGGAGTTGTCTGATCTGCTCTCCACATTCAAAGCAAAAGTATGCAGGATCAGGATTCTCCGCACCGCATTCGGGACAATATATCAGCAAATTTAACCCCCCCATATTCGGAAAAATTAATGAAATATTGAAGTGTAATTCTTTATAATAGATGTTACATCCTTTATAAAATGTTTATGTGTTGGAGGCGTGAGGTGAGAAGCGGGAGACGGGATCTATCATTTGACATCTGACCTCTACCACGAAGAACACGGAGTATTTAAAGGATCTTCTTCGTGAACTCCGTGGCTTCGCGGTGAAAAATAAATGGGATCAGGGCTCCGTTTTATCGGGACGGGGACGTCCCTCCTACAGATCAGGACTGTGTTATTCTTTCTCTGAATTTCTTTGTGGTCTTTGTGGGCTTTGCGATGAAATATCAATTTATTGGCCAATTTTATTATAATAGACCACCCAGCCTACTGCTTTTGACTTTAATTTGCCCTGTTTTTCTCTTTTTATATATTCATTCAGGTAGGAGACTGCCTTTTTGTAATTGCCCTGTTTTCCTTCGATTCTGCCGAGGTAATATAATGGAGTGGTTATGTTGGGGTTTTGCTTTATTATGTTGCTGTAAGATTTTTCTGCCTTTTTAAGATCTCCCTTTTTATAATAATTGAAGGAGAGATTGAGTCTTGCCGCCATGTTGTCCGGGTCAAGCTCAATTGCCCGCAGAAAGCATTGTTCCGATTTCGCAGAATCCCCTACCCTGATTTCATAATTCAATCCCGCATTGAAATATGCCCATGAAAGGAAGTTTTTATCCGATTTTTCAGGTGATTCAATAAGCTCATTCGAATATGGAACAAGCACATTGGATTGCCTGGCAAAATCAAAATAATACACGTATGGCTTCCTGTCTGAATAACTCTTTATCAACTCCGAGTTTTTCTCCGGCTCAAGGAAAATCACCCTGAGATTATCGGCTTTAAGATCAGGATAATTCATCGTATCGACAAACCCTGAATGAAAAAGAAACACAAGCGATTTCTGATCCGGCGGAATTACATTTTTCTCCATCCTGTCCATTATGTAATATTGACTTAAAAAATTTGTCGTATTTTTATATACCTGTGGATATATAAAAAACAACATTATAATAATCGAAGCGGGAATAAATAATTTATATGAGAATCCCTTGAATTTGATCCTGTTTTTAATAAATTCCCCGAGTAAAATCAACCCCCGTGCAAACGGTACGCTTAAAAGAATGTATCCCACATACAGGTAACGGGAGCCATGCTCGCCTCCACCAATCGTGTAATAGCCTATGAAGAAAAGAAGGTAACAGGGGAAAATCCACCATATCAATCCCGTTTTTCTCTTTTTTTCAAATAACGCGAGAATCGATAGCTCAAGGAAGAAGGGCACGGTCCAGTAGGTCATCCTGAGAACCGAATATATCACATTCCACAATCCCCTGATTGGCGTGTGCCCCTCCATCTTGAATCCCCATTTTTCATCGGGATTATAGACACTGAACGATAGTTTCGTGAAGCTTCCGTTTTGAATGTAATTCCCGATTCCAAGGAAAAGACCGCCCAGGAGAAGCCCAAATCCGAGGGATACAATGGTCGATAATACATTTTTCCTGTCTTTTGATTTTATCAGGCTAAAAAGAAGGTACAAAAACGTGGGAATACATACAAGGGCGGCATCCACCGGACGGATATTCACAAGCATTGCGGCGGATATTGCTGTGAGGATATGCCATTTCATCGAATTTTTGGCGACATCCCTGAACACGGAATAGACAAGCAAAACGGCAAATAATCCCGCCGAGGTATGATTCATCATAGTCGCCCCACATAGTATAAATGCAGGCATGAGTAAGACAGCAAACAGCGAAATAAAAGCGGTCTTCTCGTCATACAGAAACCGGGCGAGGAGGAATATCATGAGCATTGTTACCATGGCAATAATCGGATTCACTACAAGGGGTATTTTAAGAAGCATTCCCGGAATAAGCAGCAAAGGCCAGCCCAAGGTATATTTACTGTACCATTTACCGTTGTTGATAATATGCGCCGTCTGATAGAATTCCCGCATGGGAGGAGATTCTGCATGGAGCTTCCCTGACAGCATAAGCTTGCTCTGTAATACGTATGAAAATTCGTCAAAGGGCAGGTTCCCTGATCTCGTGGAGTATGCGATTATAACCATCGCTAAAAATGCCGTCACACATAGCGAATAAAGGACTGCCTTTCGATATTTATCCGGTAGAATCATCCAACCGGGAATATCAATCGATTTTTTTGACAAAAAACATATGGCAAGGATAATGAGAATCCCGATTCCCAGGATAAGATAAACACCGACAACATAGAATTTAATGAAATGGGGAATAAGGAAACGGGTCAGGAATTGCTGGAATGCATTTGTCGGCTCGGCTATTTCATCAAAAAGCCAATTCGCTCCATAATTGCTCGTGAGTATGTCCGCAAATATCCCGGCGTTTCTGACAAGCCATCTTCCGCTGAGAACACATGATGTTGCCAGAAGAATATATATAAAAAAAATAAACGGTATGCTTGATTTTTCTTTTTGTGGGGGTTTTGTTTTTGTATCGTTCATATTACTTCCTGAAAATATACTTCCCCACTTAAATATCCATTCCCTCTATGATTAACTTCCATCCACCCTGTGTAATCCGTGATCCTCATAAAATAGAAAAAAGGGTAATATTCAAAATTAAACGAAAGACGATGATTCAAGAGAATAATTAAAATAAGTATCACAAAGAGGTCAAATCAATGTTCAAGAAAATACGCATAACAATATTTCTAATATTAATCATTGCATTATTGCCAACAGGTATTTCCATAGCTCAGGAATTCCAGGAGGGACCTGTGAAGGTTAAACTCACAGACAAGGACGATAAAGTTTGCGCCGAGTTTTGGATAAGGGGAAGACTCATCGGAAGACTGCCACAATTATCAGATTTTGACAGGTTCGATGCAACCATTCTGAACTGGAAAAAGAGACTCAACAAAATATTTACCGAAAAGACAGACATAAAGAGCATAAGAGCAAGGGCTTCCGATGGAAAAGGTATTGTCTATCAGGGCAACACCCAGATTCTCATTTTCGATTCCGAGATGGCGAAAAAGGCAGGCACAACGCCCATCAAGATGGCGAAAAAATGGGCGGGGAATATCAGGTTCGCCCTGACAAAAGCTCCGTCTTTCACCATAAAAAAACGAAATGTCATCATCCCCCTCAATGAAACCGCAACGCTTCATTTCGATGGAAATTTTACCGGAAATATAGAATTTTATGATTATGATCCCGATATTGTCACCGTTTCATCAGACAAGAAAAAGAAAATCATTCAAATTACCGGACACAACCTGGGTAAGGGAATGATAAAAGCAAGAGCCGAGGACATTGAACAGGTAATATATTTCAATGTAATGGAGAGAGCCGGTTATTCTCCTAAATGGGTCAATGTCGAGGTTTCAGGAAATCCGGCGAGCATCTCACTCATTAAAAAGGCACTGAATTCAGTCATATATTACAAGAGCGCCGCCAAAACGGGGGCATATACAGTTATAGGCAAGCCCCTCAAAGACGGTAAATTCAAGAGCCTGAAACCGGGGCAATCATTGAAGTTGATTATTCCCGTGAAAGTTGCCGGGGAAAACTACATCAAATCCGTCAACAAAGCGCATGTTACCGTCGAAAACGTAGCTTACAAATGGCAAACTCCAAAACTGCTTCTCGTCTCGAATAAACCCGAGGTTATCAGGAAAGACGGCGATCTCTTCAAATCAAAGATAAAGGTGGGGTCACCGGCACGGTATTTCTATCACCATGTAAATGCAAGACACGCCGCCTGGCGAAGGTTATACATCTCCATCGAGAACACAAGCTCCATTCCGGCGAAAATATTCATTTTTCCCGTGGGCGCAGGTCCGTCCTCCGACGAGTTATTCGTGGGACATATGGCGGTACTTGCCTTTTTCCATGGCAGGAGGAGACATGTGGGTTGGTTTATCACATTAAAACCCGGCACAAGATTTCTCCTCGAAAAAAGGCTTGTCAAGAACAGTCAGACGGTATCGGGAGTGGGTTACATTAATGTCGTTGAGGGAGCGGAAGTGTCGTTTAACGTATATGCCACCACGATTCCGGGCAAGTTGCCCCCGGAGAATGTTGAGCTTCACCCTGAGAAACCCGGGGTAAGAACGGCAAAAGGAGTTTTTCCTGCGGGAATAAAAATAGATCCCACCCACAAAATCGGCGGAAAATATACATTCATATACCTCGGTAATGAGCCTTTCCAGAAGGATCTGAATAACGGCAATCCTAATTACGGCAATTATGGGGCGATATATGATATTGATATCACAGTTGAAAACAATTTCGACAACGAGCGCAACGCATGGATATATTTTGTCCCCGGCGGAGGCATATCCAGAGGAATATTTGAAATCGACGGTCAACTTTACGAAACCCCCCTTGCATCCCCAGCCCAGAAAGTTTTATTAAAAAAAATGACAGTAGCTCCGGGATCGAAAGAAAAAGTCAGGCTTGTCACAATGCCCCAGGGCGGAGCTTATTATCCCGTGAAGATAATAGTGGAATCGGAGTATGTGAAAAAGAAGAAATAGTGAAGTCCGGATATCGGATGTCGGGACTTTATCGGGACGAGGACGTCCCTCCTACACATTCTCCGAATCTTCGCGTTCTGAGCCTGCTCTGAATTTATTTCAGGGTGATTCCGTGGTGAATAAATTTTTGTTCTTTTTGCCGTACATTCGGGAATTTGCGATGATGAAGGATGTTTTTTTTATTTTTTCACGAATTTCAACAAAAAAGCCTGATTATTGGCATAAAATCGAGGTTTTTCGAAAAAAAAAGAAGGAATGACCTTATAAAACATAGAAGTGAAAAAAATACTCAAAATACTATCACTAAAGGAAAGGGAGGATTGTGGATATGGCAGTTAAAACCAAAAAGAAAGTTCTTGGAAAACGCGATCTGGTTGAAGAAATTGCAAAGAAAGCAGACATCTCAAAGAAAGATGCGAACTTGGCTCTCAATGTGATTCTCGAGTCAATAGGAGAACAGCTTGCAAAAGGCAACACTGTGAGATTGATTCCTTTCGGCAGCTTCGAGGTAAGACACAGAAAAAGCAGAATGGGAAGAAATCCCAGAACAGGCGACGAAATCAAGATTTCTGCACGTAATGTCCCGGCTTTCAAACCAGGGAAAGCCCTGAGAGAAGCAGTAAAATAGGCTGTTATTCTCAACAGGAAGCTAACAAGCAAAATATTTACCAATGGCGGCGGATGTGAAATACTACCCGCCGCTTATTTTATTATTAAAATTCCAGGACGCCAATACTTATCTCCTCGTTTTTTTCATCCCGGACCGAAGAAGAGTCGGAAAGACGAAAAAGGGGATTTTGTTATGTGTTGATAGAAGTATTAACAAGATAATTCTTCCATTTATCATGACAAGAATCATTCTGCAATAACAAGTATCCGGGGAGGGAATATTATGGATCACAAAATAAACCTCACTGTAAACGGGCATCCTGTAGAGAAATGGATTAAAAGCAGTACCACTCTTCTTGATTTTCTAAGGAATAAACTGGATTTAACCGGTATTAAGGAAGGCTGTGGTGTCGGCGAATGCGGCGCATGCACAGTGATAATGAACGGCAAGACAGTCAGATCATGCCTTGTCCTGGCGGTGGAAGCCGATGGAGCTGAGATTACAACTATTGAAGGCATTGCAAAAGACGGCGAATTGAGCAATATTCAGAAAGCTTTTGTCGAAAAGGGTGCGGTGCAATGCGGATTCTGCATCCCCGGGTTTGTCACGGCGGGTGAAAACCTGCTCCAACGAAAAGAAAACCCCACCAGGGAAGAAATAATAGAAGCATTCAGCGGTCATCTATGCCGCTGCACTGGATATGTGCAGATAATGGAGGCAATGGAATCGGTGACGGAAGACAATAAGGGGTAAATTATTCACCGCAAAGGACGCTGTGAAATCAAGGTTTAGAAATCCTCCGTAAAAAGGGGCTGAATAGTTACTGGAATTTTAATAAAACCGCAAACCTGCAAAGAACCCCGGCTTTCACCAGGGCAGGCGCAAAAAAAATATTTTGACCTTTGTGGTCTCTGTGGTCTTTGCGGTTATAAATATTTTCAATAACTATACAAAGCTTAAACGCATCGAAATCTGCACAATGGGAAGGAATATCCCGATCATCATAATCCCGCTGAACATTACAAAAGTAAATTGAGCGATGATTGAAAGAATAAAGCTGATAATCGATCCTCCCTTTGCCCTCGCAACAAAAAGAACACAGGCAATAATTCCCGTGATAATTGCGATGTAGCCTTTAAGTATCAGAACGGAGGGCGTGGGAAGTTGAATGCCCAGTCTGGAGAAAGTCTTTAACAAATGAGAAAGGCCGGGCATGGCGATCAATAGCGCCAGCGTAAGAAGACAGAATTGAACAGCGGTGGCAAGTGTGAACTTCCGTGTCCATTCAACGGGTATTCCGATTTTTTCATTATTATCTTTCTTGTCTTTTGTATCAATTTTTTCTTCGTTCATGATGCCCCCAACCTGAGTAAATTTGGAAGTTGAATCGCGATCCATGTCAACATCAGCGAGAACCAGGTTACAAATTGCAAAGTAATAAAGCTAACGACACCCCAAACGATATATGCGTTAAATTTTTTCCTGAATATATAAATAAGGCAAATGCAGGGGATAAGCGAAAGAATAAAAACAAAGATAGGAATCAACCTGACATGTAATAACATTGCATTATTTCCCGTAATCTTGGCGATTTCTGTGAATGTAGGCGATATATATGTTTTCAGGAATTTTGAGTGTGAAAGAATGGAAATTATGATGAACGCATTTCCGGCAATCAACAAACCTGCAATTATTCCGGGTTTTATTCCCTTTAACTTACCCACCTTCAAGCCCCCCTTTCAAGACGCAGATCCATAGGAAAATCGCCAGCGCCATCGGAACGAGCCCGAGCCCGATGCACCAGAGCCACATTACAAAATCCCTGGCGCTCTTACCGTCCTTTTTGCGGAAATTTATGTACAATCCAAGACTGACAAATGCAAGCGCAAAGAATGTTGAGACAATCCAGGTGGATGTAACCTTGAAACATGTGATCAATCCTGTCGGAATTCCCTTTGCCTGAGCTTTTTGAATTATCTCATTGGAATAAAGAATGGCATTGGGAAGAAAACAGCTTGATATGGCTGTCAAAATTGTGATAATAACAAGTACAAATATGATATCAGTCCATATATTTTTCCATTCCGGGAGTTTTTCAGGTTCCAATATAATCATCTCCGGTCGGTCATATCCTTTATAGTCTGATATGTGTAATCCATTCTCCGGACCCCTCTGTGGTCTCTGTGTCCTCTGTGGTGAAAAACACATACATCTTATCTTGTGCTATCCGTTTATCGGGACGGGGACGTCCCTCCTACAATTCTGACCTCTGTTATCCGTTTATTGGTCTATACCTGTAATACGCGGCGCAGGTTCCCTCGGAAGATACCATGCAGGCTCCGACTGGGTTTTCAGGATTACATATTGTGCCGAAGCCGGGGCAATCCAGGGGGGATTTCACTCCGGTGAGGATCTGTCCGCAAATACATCCTTCCGCATAATGTGGCGGTGGAATTTCAACATTAAATTTCTTTGAGGCGTCAAAATCGGAAAATTCCTCTTTGAAATCAAGTCCGCTATCCGGGATGACGCCTATTCCGCGCCATCGGGAATCGGCAGGTTTGAAGACCTGCTCCATTATTTTCATCGCCTTCACATTTCCCTCGGGTCTGACTACGCGGGAATATTCGTTCTCAACTTCCGCTCTACCTTCCGACACCTGTTTTACAAGAAGCCTGATTCCCTCGAGAATGTCCAACGCCTCGAATCCGGTAATCACGCAGGCGACGCCATATTTTGAAGCTACAGGCTCATAAATTTTTGTGCCGGTTATGACACTGAGATGACCGGGTGCAATAAGCCCATGCAGGTTTATCTCGGGAGATTCCGCCAGTGTTTTAAGGGCGTTGGGAAGTGTTTTGAATCCTGCAAGAACGGAGAAATTGTCGATGTTTTCTTCTCTTGCCTGCAAAACCGTTGCCGCAATTGTTGGAGATGTTGTTTCGAACCCTACCCCAAGGAAAACTATATTTTTATCTGGATTTTTCCTTGCAATTTCAAGGGCGTCAGCGGAGGAATATGTAACTTTAATATCCGCTCCCCTGCCCTTCTCCTCCTGGAGTGACGAATAAGATCCCGGAACCCTGAACATATCGCCGAATGTTGTGATAATGACCCCTGGGACCTGTGACAGTGCAAGTGCGTGATCCATATATTCGTTTGAAGTAACGCAAACGGGACATCCGGGACCCGAGAGCAGGTTAACCTTTTCAGGCAACATCGATCTGATTCCAAAACGTGCAACTTGATGGGTATGCGTGCCACAAACCTCCATAAGGTTAATTTTCTTATCCAGCGGAATTTGCCTTATCGCCGCTGCAATTTTTTCCGCAATATTCGATTGTGAAAACTCGTCTTTGTATTTCATTGTTTGCTCCGTTATTTAAGATAAGGTAAATATATCATTCCTTAAATGACAATAATGACAAACGGCCTCCTTATTTGTCATTTTCCATTCTCCGAATCCCTTTGTGGTCTTTGTGGTCTTTGCGGTTTAAATAATACATCCGGCATCCGTTATCCATCATCCGTTTATCGGGACGAGGACGTCCCTCCTACAGGCCTGGCCTGCATTCCCCACATCCCTTCGTGTTCTCCGTGGCTTCGTGGTGAAAATAAAAACCCTCTGTGTCCTCTGTGGTGAAAATAATAAATCCGTTATCCGACTTTTTCCTTAATCCACTCAATCCACTGTTCAAATCCCTCGCCTGTTCTGGCGGATAATTTCATAACCCTGATCTTGGGATTTACTTTCCTGATGTTTTCTTCAAGGGTATCCGTATCAAATTCCAGAGCTTCTTCAAGGTCAATCTTATTTATCAGGGCAAGCTCACATTTATGGAACATTACGGGATACTTCAGGGGCTTTTCGACACCCTCGGCAAGCGACTGAACTACGACATCCGCATTTGAGCCAACTTTGAACCCCGCCGGACATATCAGGTTTCCCACATTTTCTATAACCACGAAATCAAGCTCATCCAGGGGAAGTTTTTCTATGACATCCGCTATCATCTTTGCCGACAGGTGGCATGCTCCACCGAATTTGTCGGTCGTGATTTGAACCGTGGGAATGCCGAATTTCTCGATCCTCTCGGCGTCGATATGAGTGGCGACATCCCCCTCGATGACTCCAACCCTTATTTTATCCATAATCGCCGGGATTGTTCTCTCCAGAATCGTGGTCTTGCCTGATCCCGGGGATGACATCATATTAATGCAATATATTTTTTTCTCTGCCAATAATTTAGTGGTCTCCAGGGCTATCTGATCGTTTTTCGACAGAATATTTTCGGTTACTTTTATTTCCATGCCATTGCCTCCTCCGTTATCGGGTCCGCTGTTTCATCTATTTCAAATGTATCGACATTCATTTCCTTACCGGACAATATTTTAAGATTGAAGCTGTCGCATTTCCTGCAGAAAAAGAAAGGTTCATCAAGTATCATATCCTCTTTGCAGTCCTCGCAGTGAATCTTCAGGGGGATTTCCACTATCTCCAGCTCAGCTCCTTCAAAAATCGTGTCCTTTCCC
This sequence comes from Vulcanimicrobiota bacterium, assembly GCA_021107945.1. Taxonomy (GTDB): domain Bacteria; phylum Vulcanimicrobiota; class JAJTBE01; order JAJTBE01; family JAJTBE01; genus JAIORV01. Next base: position 89,618 of record JAIORV010000160.1, read on the forward strand.
GCCATCTCAAAGCAAAACTCAAGCGCTGCCGGCACTACCGTTGACATCTTGCCTATATTAACAGCAACTTTCTTCACCGGGTAATATTTCCCGTACATTTTTTTCAACTTTTCCCGGACAATCCGGAATATATTCATCGCTATGGACATTTCATGCATATTTACATCCCTACTCTCGCCAATTCTTCGAATAACTCAAGTCTTTTCCCGGCCTCGTCTTCATCAAGCACTTCCAGTGCATAGCCGGCATGTATGATAAGATAATCTCCTATTTTAACATCGTCAACAAGTGCAAGGCCGATTTCGCTCATCACGCCGCCTATATCAACTTTTCCTTTCAGGCCGTCCATTTTAATCAATTTTGCGGGTATCGCAAGACACATACAAATCACCTCTTCTCGAACATTTTCGCCGCGATTACAGCTTGACCCAACGATATACCACCGTCGTTCGTGGGAACTCTTTTATGTATATATGTATCAAATCCTTCATCTTCAAGCAAATAAAGTGATTTTTTTAACAGAATCATATTCTGGAACACTCCCCCGGACAGGGCAACCCTTTTTATCCCGGTTTCTTTTGATATTATTTCCGCTCCGAGCAAAATTACTCTTGCCATTGTGTTATGAAAACGCCCGGCAATTTTTAATTGAGAAACATTGTTTTTCAGATCATCAATAATGCCTGAGAATATCGGCGCAGGATCAATAACAAAATTTTTATTAACCTTCGCGTCCTTCGTGTTTTCGTGGTAAAAATCAACTTCATATTCCCCGGTTTCATCTTCGTCCGCCATCATCTCCATTTCAATGGCCGCCTGTCCCTCAAAATTGCAGACACTCCTTATTCCGATGAGGGCGGAAACCGCGTCGAACAGTCTCCCTGCGCTGGAAATTTCAGGACATCCAATTCCCTTGTCAATCATTTTTCTTATAAATTCCACTTTTAATTTATCAACTTTGGATAAAAAATGCAAATTCAGATCAAAAATATCGTCCCCGTAAATATCATAAAGATATGCAAAAGCGGATCTCCAGGGTTCTTTTATTGCTTTCTCCGCGCCTGCAAGCTTCATGTATTTTAACCGGATCCGACGGGTAAATGATTCCCTGTTTGCAATCATAAACTCGCATCCCCATAATTTTCCGTCAGATCCGTATCCCACACCGTCAAGGGCGACGCCTATCACATCGCCGTCGATTTCGTTGTCTGCCATACAGGATACGATGTGGGCATGGTGATGTTGAACCTGAACCTTTATCTCTATGGGCGAATCGAGGGCGTATTGCGTGGAAAGATAACGGGGGTGGGCGTCGCAAGCAATCACTTGGGGGGTAATATCAAAAAGCTTCCTGTAATGCTTTATTCCCTCTTCAAATGATTGCATTGTCTCAATGTTTTCCAGGTCGCCTATATGATGACTTACAAACGCATGATTTCCCCTGTAAAGGCAGAATGTGTTCTTCAACTCCGCTCCCACGGCAAGAACCGGGACAGAGGAAGTATGTTTCAGTATCACCGGGAACGGCACATATCCCCTGGATCTTCTCAGCGGATACTCATTCCCCTTGAAAACTCTCATCACGGTGTCGTCACATCTCGTATGAATGGGGCGGTTATGTATAAGGAAATAATCGGCAATATGGGAGAGTCTGCCTTTTGCCTCCTCGTCAATGTACGATATAGGCTCCTCGCTTACGTTTCCCGATGTCATTACTAACAGAGATTTGAACTCGTTCATTATCAGGTGATGAAGCGGTGTATATGGTAACATTACGCCAAGGTAATCATTATTCGGAGCTATGGATTTCGCCATGTCATTTTCCGGCAGATTCTTTAAAACAACAATCGGACTTCGATAAAATTTCAGTGTTTTTTCTTCTTCCATGCTGAACTTACATATTTTTCGAACGGAATTTATATCCGGAGCCATTATCGCAAATGGCTTATCCTCCCTGTACTTTCTCTTTCTAAGAGTTGAAACAGCCGTTTCGTTTTTTGCATCCACTGCAAGGTGATATCCCCCAAGCCCCTTTATGGCGATGATTCCGCCCTTTTTTAGAATATCCACAGCACTTGATATTACTTTGTCGGAATCTTCCGTTACTACATTCCCCCGGTTATCAAGCAGAGTTATATGAGGTCCGCAAACCGGGCAAGCCACCGGTTGAGCATGGAACCGCCTGTCGGAAGGATCTTCATATTGTCCCCGGCAGTAATCACACATGGGGAATCCGGCCATTGATGTGTTTTTCCTGTCGTACGGAACATCGGTGATAATCGTGAGCCTTGGTCCGCAGTTGGTGCAATTGATGAAGGGGTATTTATACCGGGGATCGGCGGGATCATTCATTTCCCTGATACAATCCTCGCATGTGGCGATATCGGGTGATATCAGCACAGTCTTTGCTCCGACATCCCTGCTTTTTCTTATGACAAAATCAGTGTATCCCTGGAGTTCATCACTCATTTCTTCAGAAATATTCTGTATATCGGAGAGCCCCGGCGGATTGGCGGAAAGGTGATCCCGGAATCTGCAAAGTGTATCTTTCTCTGCCTCAACCTCAATTGTAACACCCCTGCTGTCGTTTAGAACATACCCGGCAAGCCCGAATGATTTCGCCATATTATAAACGTGGGGTCTGAATCCGACACCCTGAACGATTCCTTCTATGAAGAGCTTTAGATGCCCGGTATTGTTGCTTTGTATGTTTTGCGCCTTTTGCATGGTCATAGGTTTTAAGCTGTTATGGATAAATCCTGCTAATTTAACCCCATAGCAAAACATAAATAAAAAACCCGGATAACATCAGAAATCCGGGTTTTTTTATAGTCAAATCGGTTAACAGGCTTTATTCGTGCCTATTACTTTTCCGTTTTTTCTACCGCTTCTTTTGGTACTTCTTTTACCTCTTCTTTTACCGCTTCCTTTGGCACTTCTTTTACGGCTTCTTTTGGCACTTCCTTAATCGCTTCTTTTTCTACCTTATTATCAGTCTCTTTTACCGCTTCTTTTGGCACTTCTTTTACTGCTTCTTTTGGTGCTGCCTTTGATGCATCTTTTGGCGCATCTTTTAGCGCTTCTATTGCCGCTTTTTTTATTTTCTCATCTGAGCTGTCTTTTAAAGCTGACAATTCCTTAGCAACATTGGGATCTTTCATCCCGCTGCTTTTCAGGATTGCTATGGCGGCGACTTTCATCTCTGTGGTTTCTTTGTCGTCCTTTACTATGGCGAGTCCTATTTTATTGAGAGCTTCCTCGTTCTTTTCAATAAAGGCTCCTGAAGCTGGGCTTCCGATATTCTGCAGGATTTCCAGGCGCAGTTTTTTGTCTTTTGTTTTTCCGAAAGTTTCCAGTACCTTTGGTGTAATAATCTCGGGCTCATAATAATAAGTCAGAAAACCCCAGCAACCCTTACGATATTCCGGATCATCACTGGTTGTAACAACTTCTATAGCTTTCTCTCTGTACATTGCATGATCAGCCCAATCCTCTCCCTTGTAATCAGAGATAACATATAATAAAAGCTCGTTGGCAGCTTTTTTCCTTACTGGAGGTCCGTTCTGGGCAAGTATGAACAGGGATTCTATAAATACCTTGTCTTTTTTCTTGGCGTGTTCCTGTGCTTTGGCCTTGAGGGCTACAAACTCTTTTTCGAAGCGAAAGTCATCTTCGTGTTTGAATTTGTCCAGCGCCTCGAAAAGGGCTTCTGTTTCCTTGTCGAATTTCGAGGGAAGAACTTTGATACCGGGACCTTCATCGGGCTTCTCGCCCGGTTTGACAGGGGCGCCTTTTATCGCAGGGTCAGTAGGCTGCACCGGCGTTTTTTGCTGTGTGCATCCCAAGGTCATAAACAAGCCTATGACCAGAGCCGCGATGATAAGTGTTCGCATTTTCATCTTGTAAATATCTCCTTTATAATAAAATCTTGACGGATGGTTAAGTTATATATTCAAGAGAAATCTCCTTCTTTATGTAGGCATAGACAATCTAATTCTCTCACAAAGGATTGAGTGAAGATGCCCTTATAGTGAAAGGAATTTTACATACAAAAAAGAAATCAATGAGGCATAAATGAATAGTATTTATTCAGACCACCCCAGGATTTGGGCGGAGGCTGGTCTCCCGGCCAGTCTGGAAATGGTACGAAATGGAGGCTGGAAGTCTCTCTTGCAGTGAGAGGTCTGAATAAAAAAAACGAGTATGATTTGAAAGGGGATCGTGCTATGAAAAATATGAAACTCAACAGACTTTTGCTTTTTGGTGCAATAATAATATTCTGCCTTGCTATTTCACCGGTTTTTGCGGTGGAAAAATTCGACGATAAAGATTTCAGTAACTTCGTAAAGAAAGAGATGAAAATATGGAATGTTCCCGGTTCAGCTATTATTATCATTAAAGACGACAAGGTCATTTTTTCGGAAGGATTCGGTTACAGGGATGCGGAGAAGAAACTTAAAGTAACGCCGAAAACCATTTTTGCCATAGGTTCGTCAACCAAAGCCTTCACCACGCTTGTCGCGGGTATGCTGGTGGATGAGAAAAAAGTTGAATGGGATCGTCCAATCCGGGATTATTATCCGGGTCTGAAAATGTATGACAAATATGTCGCCGAGCACCTGACTCTCCGTGACGCCCTATGCCATCGTTCCGGATTGCCCAGACATGATATTGTATGGTGGGTGAATTCAGGACTTAGTCGAAAAGAAATAATGGATAGACTGCAATACCTCAAGCCATCTTATGGTTTCAGGGAGATAATGCAATATAATAACCATATGTATGTGCTTTCAGGGTATGTGGTTGAAAAGATCACAGGGAAATCATGGGAGGAATCTGTAAGGGAGAGAATCTTCAAACCCCTGGGAATGAATGACAGTTGTTTTGAAATTGCAGATGTGATGAAATCCAACAATTATGCACTGCCATACCATCTGCAACCCAAGAAGCCAGAACAGATGCCTGAGAAACCTGCCGATGTTCCCATAAAACAGATTCCTTTCTGTAAAGACCTCGTATCAATAGGACCCGCCGGCTCAATCAATTCCAATATAGAAGATATGGGGAAATGGGTTAAATTACATCTTAACAGGGGAAAGGTTTCAGACAAACAGATTATCAGGGAGGATACACTTCTTGATATGCATACTCCACAAATGGCAATGCCGGTAAAGGGTGAATTTGAGCCTGTTATATTCAAGGAAATGCCGGTGCTGAATTACGGGTTGGGCTGGGTTATTCAACCATATCGGGGTAACTATCTTGTGCATCACGGTGGGAATGTTGACGGCTTCTCAGCCCTGGTCAGCTTCATACCGGAGAAGAAAATTGGAATTGTAGTATTGACAAATATGACCAGAACTACTTTGCCATATATAATTACTTTTTCCGCTTACGACAGGTTAATTGGTCTGGACCGGATCGATTGGAATAAAAAATTTATGGACAAAAAAGCTGAATTACTTGGAAAAAGCAAGGAATCGATGGAAAAAGAACATAAAAAGAATACCAGTCCGTCGCACCCCATCACAGATTACATGGGTAAATACACAAACAAAGCTTACGGTGACATAATCATTACCCTGAAAGATAAAAATCTGAATATAACTTTCAGAAATAAAACCGGACACCTGAAGCATTATCAATATGATACCTTCAAGCCTGAAATGCAATTCCCCGTATATTACTTCAATGCCGGGGTGACATTCGGGATGAATAAAAAAGGTAACATAGACAAGCTATCAATTCCCCTTGAGCCTGCTGTGGATGATATTGTATTTGAGAGAGTTTCTGATGGATGACTTACGCAAAATGAGGAGTTAGCCCTGTCATACTGAAACAAGTTCAGCATAGGTTTCTGAGCGGTTCAAGAATGAGCTTCTTTAATCCGACGACTTTCTTGCTTAATGTTCGCAGATTGACAAGTGAAGAATCTCCTGGATGTTGTCCTGAGAGAGCGCTATTCATGGATGGAGATCCTTCGCTGATTAATACATCGGAGGTATGCAAGCTCCGCTCCTGAGAAAGGTAGCCTATTAAAGTAAATTGGATCGTTTTCCGCTCAGGATGACAAAATGCGTAATTCCCGTGAATAATTTTTCAGTTGACCGGAAATCAACGCAAAAAAGGATGGTGTAACATACAAGAACCAAAAAACAACATATAAAAGGACATTATAATATAAAATACATTACAGCCAAAAAACAACATAATAAAAAGCAGGTCGGTTTTATTTGATTTCTTCAAGTCAAGTGTCAATTCTCTTCTGTACTCGATCGACCGAAATTTTAGAAACGATAATAATTTCTCTCCTGAATCGATTGCTTCAAAAGTATCCATATAGATATCGGGAAATAACCCGCTTTTATACAGGACATCCGGGAGACTTGTGTCTTCACCCGAGCTTTCCAACTTCCAGGCAAATTTCTTTTTAATTGGTTTTAATTCCGGTATTCGGGATATTTCTTTCATGCATTCAATAAGTGTAAATCCCCTCTTGAGCATTATCTCCAGAAGATCCACAACAGCCAGCATATTTGCCTTGAATCGATAATTTCTCCATAAAGGGAATTGGAAGAATAGACCTGCTACCGTTATTTTCCTTGAAAAAACAAGGGAATTTATAACCACGAAAAACAGGATGTAGAAAATAAGGAAGTACTTATTTTCAAAAAGATGTGTAATCGAGATAAGAAAACAGGTTATTTTTGGCAAGGTTATATCATAGCTTTCAACAATTTTAGCTAATGTCGGTGTAAACAAAATAAATATAATAGCATAGAATCCCCCGATGATATCGAGTGAAATAACTTTCGAGCAAAGAAATTCGTGGAAGGATGAAATCAGGGATTCTCTCTTCTGTAAATATCCCGCCACATCATAAAGAGTGGAGGAAAGATCGTTGTTTTCCTCTCCTGCGCCGATTATTTTTACAAGGTAATCTTCATATACCCCCGGGGTTGATTTCAATGCATCTGAAAAAGAATTCCCGGCTCTCATACTCTTAAGGATATTATAAAATGCAGTTCTCAAACCTGGATTTTCTATATCCCTGTACGTGTTTGCTATAATTTCGGGGACAGGAATACCCTTATCGACAAAATGTGCCAATTTCTTCGTGTAATCTATAATCCCAGCTTCTCTTTTCAATTACACATCACCCGGTTTTCATGATACTATTCAGACCTCTCCTTGGGGAAGGACTATTCAATATCGATTTCATGCCGTGTCCCGGCGGGTCGGGAGACGAATAGGGGGGTTGCCTGATTTCATGACGTTTCCCAGACAGGGGGGCTGACCTGAATAATTCCATTTTTATTGCAGTTTTCCAATACACTGGTAAAGCGGGAGGAAGACCGATATCACAACAATTGCGACGGCTCCGAAGAGTATTATCGAGAGTATTGCGGCCAATGCTTTCCCGGATTTATATGACAGGCTTCCCAGATCATCCCGGTACATCGAAGCTAACGTTGAGAGGAATTCCTCCAATGCACTTACATTGTTGATTTTCTCGAACATCCAGCTTGCAAGATCGGGGAACATGCCCGATTCCTTTGCGGCAATGGAAAATCTCTTGCCCCGGACTAAGCTTGCCGACATCATTTTTAATGAAGATTTCACAGGCTCGAAATCAGGATCCTTCGAGAGAATATCGATTGATTCATGCAAAGGAATCCCGTTCTTCATCATCAGGGTAGTCACTTCAGCAGTTTTTGATGCATAGAATTTCTTCATGAGACTTCCCGACAACGGGAGATGGTATAGGATTTTCTTTGCAATATTGCCTCCACTCAAAACGATAATGTCAAATATGGCGAGCATTCCGAAAAATATTAGCAGAAACCCCGGGTTTCTGAATGTATTCGCAAGGAAGATCATTATCTGTGTCGGTAATGGAAAGGTCAGATAAGGGTCAATGAACATTCTGGTTACAACAGGCATAAAGAAAATGAAGACATACGCGGTCAGGAGGCACAGGACATTGACCGGAATGGCGGGATACCTGACGGCGGCGCTTACATCCCGTTTCAACACCTCATCCTCATCTATATAATTCGCAACTTCCTCAAGGGTCTCGGCAAGTCTCTCATTTATCTCGCCAGCCTTGATTATCCTTATTATATATGCGGGGTAAATTTTCTTGCTGGATTCAAGGGCTTTCCAGAAAGGCAAACTTTCCTCCAATTGAAGGGCGACATTATTAAAAGCTTTTTTCAGATAAGAGTCTTTTAAATCTCCCATTGTATTTCTTATCGCTTTTTTCAGGGGTGTCCCTTTCATGGTGAAATATGCCAGTTTCCCTGTGAACCCGGCAAGTTGCAAATTCCTGTTCATAATAAGCTCACCTTCATTTTATGATTAATAATTAGCAAGTATTCAGTCCTATTGTAGGAGTGGCATCTTGCCACGAATCGAGGCTACAGATAAAAGGCGTCTTGCCCTGAATCGAGGCTGGAAGCCTCTCCTACAGTAAATTCAATAACTATACTGTGGGCAGACTCTTACAATCTCATCAAAATCGGTTATCCCGCTTCTGACCTTTTCAAGGGCATCCTCCCAGAGAAAATTCATCCCTTTCTCCCTGCAATAATCAAACAGATCCCCGTAAGGTTTTCCTTCCATAATCATTCCGCGGATATTCTCATCAACATTAAGTAATTCAAACACGCCGGTTCTTCCCGAATACCGGGTTCCCGAGCAGGCGGGACAACCCAGGGAAGTATAATATTTATCAATGCTCTTTCCATATTGCGAGAGGCTCTTCAACAACTCCGGAGGCGGGCTTGACTCAACACGACATTCGGGGCAGAGCTTCCTGACAAGCCTCTGGTATAGGACGGCTGTGACTGATGACGATGCCATTCCGGGCTTTATCCCCATCTCGATTATCCGGGGAAATACGCCCAGTGAATCCCTGGCGTGAAGCGTCGTGAATATCAGGTGTCCCGTGAGGGCGGTTCTGATTGCTGTCTGCGCTGTTTCGGGGTCCCTTATCTCGCCCACCATCATAATATCCGGGTCAAGTCGAAGGAGCGATTTCAAACCGGCGGCGAATGTAAGCCCCATTATGGGGTTGATCTGTGTCTGCTGGAATTCCTCGATGGAATATTCGACAGGATCCTCTATCGTTGCGATGTTCACTGTGCCCTCGTAATTGTTGTATATGTGAATGAGTGATGCAAATATTGTTGTTGTTTTGCCGGATCCGGCGGGGCCGGTCAGTATGACGCATCCCTGTGGCTCACTGATCAACTCCCTGTATGATTTCAACACATTTTCCGAGATGCCCAGGTCTTCGAGAAAAAGAGGGTTTTTATCGGTATTCAGGATCCTTAGCACCACTTTTTCCCCGAATAGAGTGGGAATTGTGGCGCATCTGATATCCATGTCATGATTATCTTCATCAAAATGAAAGCTCCCGTCCTGGGGAGTTGATTTTTTGTATGACGGAAGTTTCGCACGGTTCTTTATGGCGGTCATGAGCCTTGCGTAGAAATCGGAATTCATCCTTGCCACTTCCCGGAGAAGCCCGTCAATTCTGTATTGGATAACGGCGTATTCCTTCCGGGGCGTTATGTGAATATCGCTTGAATCCAACTGGACTCCCTGGTTTATGAGATATGAAATGACGGGTCTTGCGTCGAAGTCTTTCGAAAGGCTGTCCAGCACCCTGGAAGCTTCTTTTCGTGCCTGTTCCAGCGTTACCACCTGCTGTTTAATTGCGGCCTTTATTTCCACCAGTGATCCCAGGTGTTTTTTCAGCTCCTCCACGGCGGTTTGATCCAACCCCCCGAACAGCACGGATTTTTCGTTTTCCCTGTCAATTTTAAGTGAATATGAGAGCATATTCTTCTGTGCGCTTATTTTTCTTATTTGGGCAATATTAATTTTTACCCGGTTTTCGCCGGAAATATTTCTCCTTGTGAACACAAGGTTTTCCCCGTCGGACTCGATCCTCGCGCTTTTAAGAAAGCTCCTGTTTTCGTAAATCAAGCTTTTCATGTTAGTTAATCGCTCCGGTTAAATTATAGAAGGGCAGGAAGATACATACCACCATGAATCCCACGACACATCCCACCACAGCAATGAATACAGGCTCTATGAACCTGAGAGTGCGTTTATAAATTCCTTCGAGATCGTCCTCGATAAACTCGGCGGCTTCGATGAGCGCGTCTGGTAGGTTCTCATTTTTTTCGCCGTTTTGCACCATAAAGATGAATGTGTTGCTGAAAAAATCGGTCTTTTTCATCGCCGAGGAGAGTTTTTCACCCTGCCTGACATATTCCGAGATATTTCCCAGGATGCCTCTTATCGCCGATGATTCTGCGGTTTTGGAAGCAATACCCAACGCCTCCTGCGCCGTCAATCCCTGTTTCATCATGAATCCCATTGTCCTGGAGATCCTTGATGTGTATGATTTTATGAACACATCTCTGACGAAGGGAAGCTTCATCAAAAATGAATCAAGCATGGACACCCTTGTGAATATGAGGAGATCTATAGCAAGGACGACAACTGCAAGTATTACAATAAACACCGGGCTGAAAATAAACTTTGCCGAGGCTATGAAGAAAAGCGTTGCCGGCGAGACTCGTTGTCCCAATTCCATAATGAAATCCGAATATTGCGTAAACAACGCATTGGAGCAGAAGTAATAGACGGCCAAAACGAATAGAAATGAGAAATTGAGAATAAGCCCGGGGTAGAATGCCGCAGTCTGGATATTCTTTCTTGCGACTTCAACCGCTTCGAGATATGAAGCCACTTTTTCAAGCACCCCGGTAAGTGTCTCCGACTCCTCCGCCGCCTCAATCATCTTGACATAATCGGCGGGGAACTGACAGGGATGAGAAGCCATCGCCCCGGACAGGGAATCCCCGGCCTCCATTCGCTCTTCGACATCCTCAACGGCCTCCCTGAATCGGCGATCCGATATATTGCCCTTTATCTTCTCAAGGGTCTCGGTCAGCGGAGCCCCCATTTTTGTGAGATAATACAGGTGCTTTGTGAATGAAATTAATTCTCTTGCCCGATCCATGTAATTACACCTCGATTTTTAGTTTTATTATTCAACGCAGAGAGCGCGGAGGACGCAGAGGGCACAAAATCAGTCGTCGGTATTCAGTGGTCATTTATTTATCGGGATGAGGACATCCCTCCTACACCTCTGACATCCATTATCCGACATCCGTTTATCGGGACGGGGACGTCCCTCCTACAGATCTGACATCTGACCTCCGACATCCGGCCTCCGTTCTCCATATCAATAAACAATAATATCATGCATCTGAACAGTGAGCTTTATCATTGTACTGAAAACTCCGACGGTGAACATACCCACGAATATTCCCAACACGGCGGTTACTCCCACCTCGGTTATCCTGAAAAGCCTGGCGGTGGATCTTTCATATTCCTGTGCATAAATATCGCTCATCTGCGCCAATACTTCCGGGAGGTTCTCGGTTTTCTCTCCCAGGCTCGCCATAAAGATAAAAGTATCGTCAAAAACGCCGGTTCTTTTCAACGCCGATGCAAGCGTCGGCTCGACCACGTTTGCGGCGTCTTTTATGGCCTCGGAATAGACGAAGTTGGAGGTGGCGTTTGATGCCAGAATCAATGCCCTGTCAATCGGCATGTTGTCTTTCAATATACTGCTCATTACCTTGCAGAATATTGCGTATTCGAAATTTCTTGCTTGTTTTCCAAGAAACGGTATCATTGTCGTGAAGCGATCAATATGATTTCTTATTACCTTGTTCTTCTTCAGAATTACATAGCCTACATATGTAATCAGCCCGGCGACAAGTATTATTGGGATAGCATTTCCAACAAATTTGATGAAATGAAAGCCGACAACGGGCGGGCTGACATCCATGCCCCCAAGCAAGCCCAGGAATGTCGGGGCGACATACTGTGATATAAACCCCACAACCACGGCAATAATGAGAATCAGTATCAATGAGTATCCGCTCATCTGGAAGGATGAGAGTCTGTAGTCCTTGTTTATCTTGAGGTATGAATTAAGGGTGACAAGGTAATTGTACAGGTTTCCCTCAGACTCGCCGATCCTGACCATATCCACATAGTAATTGGGGAATGCCTTTCTCTCACTGTCCAGGGCGTCTCCCAGGGAGCTTCCTCTTTGAATCTTGGTAGTTAGCCTCTCTATGGCTTTGTTGATAATTGAAAATCTGTATGATAAAGGTCTGAAGCTCTCCCATCTTATTTGCTGAAGGGCTTGATCCAGTGGGAGCTGGAGTTTGACAAGCTCTGCAAGTTTGCTGTTAAAAAGATACAGGTCGTCATAATGTCCCCGTCCTCTGAACAGGTCATAGACCTTTCTCCAGAAGATAATGGCGAGGACAAACAGGACTAATATTACTGGTATCTGGAACATGACTTCTTACCTCACTTCAGAATGGCGGGTTTTTTGACGGTGATTCCCTCGTAATTTCCCTTGCTGACAAGCTTCACAAACCTGTTGTCCCTGTAAAAGTATTGCAAGGTGAAGCTTCCGTTATTCAGGAGATCCGGGGAGGTATATGAATACCTTGTGTAGTAGCTGCCCTCTAAGACGATTTCTTTTTTCAGGCTTAATTTCGGGAAAATTGCCACAGGATTCTTATTTCCATGCTTTTCCCTCATCATTTTACCAAAAGTGACTCCCACATCTGCCATGCTTTCCGCCGTTTGCCTGCGTTTGAGCCTAATGACTCTCTGGCGTGTAATTTCTATCAGACCGAAGAGTGTAAACTCCATCGCCAGCAGGAACAATGCGAAAAACAATGTGAAAATCAACAATCCCTTTGTTTTCGAAGCTCTAACCTTCATATATTGTCACCCTCTTCCGTTGACATTTCTATGTCTTTTATGACCTTGAAGCATTCGAGCTTCCTCTTATTGATATTCCTGAAGTTATAAATAACATTCATTGTTATAAGCCCGTGCCGGCAAGTCCATACGGCATCTTTAACAGGAAACCCGGTAAGCTTCCTTGTCCTGCCTTGCGACTCCCTGCAAATTGCCCCGTCTTTCAATGCATATACAATCTTCTTGCCGTTTTTTGTGATCGTTACACCGTGATTTCCCGGATTTACCGACGCTTTTCCACCTCGTCGGATATCTCCCTGTATCATCGCCCTTATGTTTGCCACATCAACTTTCATCTCTGCCTGTCGGGATGTCTTGATAAACTGCTTGTATGTGGATGCTCCGAATGCCACCACTCCTCCTAAAAATGTGGCGATGATAACAATCACAATCATTAGCTCGATCATTGTGAATCCACGGTTTTTGTAATTTTTACAACTCATTTTTTCACCTTCAGAATTCCAATTTCGATATTGTGTTTCAAGCCATAATTCTCTACAATTTTAACGAATTTCATGCCCGTGAGATTTGTTGCGGGCTGCAGTTTCTCGTCAATAAATTCGCTGCTACACACGCTTTTTATAGCTCCGCCGATATATGTAACTCTTATAACTTTGCCGGCATATTTTTTATCGAAACAAATTACATTTGAGTCCTCTTTATATGAATAGTCTTTTGACGAAATCGGTGTGAATTTATTGCCTTTTACCAGTTCAACATTTTCAAGCTTTACGATGGGAGAGTTGAACAACCTGATTTCATACGGCGATTTTTCAGGAACCGTCGCCGCCTCGCCCCGGTCGGGAAGAATATACTTATAATTAACAAGAATTTCTTTCCCTTGCAAGTTATTACCAAGAATGACAAGAGTGTTGTTGCCTTCATCCAGGTTGAAGTTTTCAACTGGAAGATTCTGTGAAAAGTGCCTGCCTGCGCCGTTTTTATCCCGTGTTGAAATTTTGATGGTATCTTTAATGATATTGTTGTTTGACAGCCTGATTTTGCCGTTTTTTGGCAGGATGTGAATTTCCGGGGGAATTGAATTGAAGGATTTTGTAGATATGATTTTTTTCTGTGCCTTCATCTGCCTTACTGCATCGCTGTAATGAGTTTCTCTCGCCATCCAGTTGTAATTCTTGATCAACTTCGCTCCCGTGGTAACTACGATTGCAATTATTGCAATACAAATCATCACCTCGATAAGCGTGAATCCCCTTTCCGGGTTATTCGTTTTCATTTCATGCCTCCCGGTATATTGGATTTATAATTATTATGTTATTAATATAGTTCTTATTCTGTTAATATAATAAACAACCCTGTGTAGAATTTGTTCATAAAATCTTGGAAAAAGACTATAAATGGCGGAGTTTTTTTTGCCGCAAAGAAGCAAAGACCACAAAGGAGAAAAAATAACGGATTACGAAGATTGGAGTATAAATGGCATAGAAAGGACCGAGCAACATGCAGGCAAAAAAATCAGGTGAATTTATAATAAGGCAAATGAAGAGAAAAGACCTGGATATCGCAGTTGAATGGGCGGCGAGAGAGGGTTGGAATCCGGGATTACATGACTCTGATTCATTCTACTATACGGATCCCGCTGGCTTTTTTATAGGTGAAATTGACGGTGAGCCGGTGGGGACAATTTCTGCTGTTGCTTATAACGACGAGTTTGGATTTATAGGCTTTTTCATGGTAAAACCTGAATATCGGGGGAAAAGATACGGTATTTACCTTGCAAAAGCTGCTCTTGATTATCTTGGCGACAGGAATATCGGACTCGACGGCGTTGTCGCCAAAGTGAAAAATTATAAACACTATGGTCTGAAGGTTGCATATCATAACATCCGGTATGAGGGAATCGGTTGTGGAGATCCCATCGATAGAGTAATTAGTCTTGATAAAATCAGATTTGAAGACCTTGTTTCATATGATACGAGAATGTTTTCCGCTCCCCGTCCTCAATTCCTGAAAAGATGGATAAAACAGCCTGATGGGAAGGCGGTTGGAGTCATGAGCGATGGGGAAATCCTTGGATATGGCGTTATAAGAAAGTGTAGGATTGGTTATAAAATCGGCCCCATATTTGCTGATAATCCAGAAGTGGCGGAAATGATATTCAATTCACTTTCAAGCGGATTTCCGGGACAGCCTGTATTTCTGGATACTCCCGGGGCAAACCCGGAGGCAGTTGAGCTTGCAAACAGGCACAAGATGAAGAAGGTTTTTGAAACCGTTCGCATGTATAGTAAAGACACAAATATTCTACCGGTTAAAAATATATTCGGCGTAACAAGCTTTGAGCTGGGATGAAGTTTTTGTTTTAATATAAGCGCAAATAAAGGCCTCCATAAAAATAATTCCCCCAAATAAGCCGACATTGTAAAGTGAGCTCTCCGGAATCCTTTTGCCATAGAAATTTAGCTCAATGCCGGTTTGGCTGGCAGAAATTATTAAATACTTCCCGCTGATACTTTTTTTAAACTATTATCTTCTGAGTTTTAATCCCATTGTCGAGCTATACTGGGGGTAGTTGGTACCAACATTCAACAGTGTATGATTATCACCCCGGCAAAAGAATGTATATGCATCCGGGTTCATTCTGCATGAAAAACTGGATGTATAGACAGTACTACTTGCCGCCGATATGCAGGATGGTATAAGAATGATATAATCGGGTGTGAGCTTAGTCATTCCTCCCGTGGGATAGTGCCCCTCGTTGTCCGTGGAATACATCTCCATAGCTGTGCCGATGTTTTTACAGTTGGAAATGCACTGAGTGTATTGCGCTTGTGCCCTTGCGCGCATGTAATTGGGAACCATAATGGATGCAAGTATCGAAATTATTGAAATAACAATCATCAACTCAATAAGGGTAAATCCCTTTAATCTCTTCACTCATTCTTCCTCCCTGTATTTATTCAATATTTTAGTTCTTCAAAGACCACCTCATTCCTTGCATAAAAAATAAAGTTGGCAATAATTATTTGAATCCTATAATGATGATGCCTTTTAGGAACTAACGTATACATTTTAACACATATTTCTTATATAGAGCAAATTTCAATTTCATCCTTTTGCCAGGAATTAATTTTTCCTTCGAGCTATAACGGGGATATCCCGGGGGTAGTATGTACCAGGCATTTTTTCTGAAGCCTTCGCCTGCATAGTATAATGTGTATTCCTGCCTGTCTTCGGAAGGCACATATTTCAGATCACGAGCAAAAGCACCTCTCCCATACCTGGGCACACCTTTTAACATTTCACCAAATTCAAATTCCGTGGGTACATCTCTCTCAAGGTTTGAATCCCGGTATTTTCCAATCTTCTTGACCATGGTTATCATATTGTCCATTAGTCTATGATGAAAAGAATAATATTCTGAATAACTCCTCGAAGAAATTGTTACAATGGAGACTGAAATGAATATTATTGCAAGAATTATTGCACAAATGAACCGTTTTAAGTTGATTCTCTCCCTTCGCCCCTCCTTTTTCATCATAATAATCTCGCAAATAACCTGTCCAAGGTTAACGGCAAAAATTAATTCGAGTAATTGATTCCATCCGAAGTTATGAAATAGATTTTCAAAACGAATGAACACCAGGAAAATAAAAATCCCCCAATTGAATTGAGTTTCTTTTTCTCTCATCCTGGCAACAATTGACAGGAAAACCCATCCGACAAATAAAATTATCGGCCAATCGTTTGGCGCCCGAAGATTATTCCACGAGAATAAAACGAAAAATGCAAGGTTAATCCAGTTGAATTTTGGATTTATCAGATAGACAGATAGGATGGCAAGAGGAATTGATATAAGATAAACATTTGCAACCTCAGGCTTCGGACACACATTCGCCCATACAGGTGATTGAAACAGTGAAAACATAAACATGGATGTCATAATAATAATTGTATTTTTCCTCATATACATCACCCTGAATAATTATTTTATGCCTGGAATTACTTACTCCATGAAAAATCCCATTCTTTTTGCGGCAAGAATGATTTTTTGGTGAATTTATAAATATTTCGCTTTCCCCGGCAAGCAAGGTCAAGGGGATAAGTTGAGGAGAGAATTCGTTTGTTCTCAGGAGTGCTCAGGTAATAGTAAGCTTCATGCATGGGCTTTTTCCAGGTTTTTGTGGTTGTAAGTATATATCTTCCCCTTGAATCTCTTACATTTTGTTTGTAGTAAAGTGTTACGCTTTTATTCTCCAGAGGCTCAAATATCAGGTAGAAATTAATTTGATTCTTCCCATCCTCATACGAAATGGGGATCTTGTTATTCTCGCAAAGAGTAATATCAACGGGCGGCAAGTGATTTTTATCGGATGGAAATGGAGCGAATGCTTTCAATGTCACATTATCATCCGACAAATTCCGGTAAAAATATTCAGCTTTAACATTAAACTCATTTTCCCCGACATCAACCCGGATTATCTCTTTATGAAACCATATTTTCTCTATCTTCTCATTAAATTGAAACTGACCGATTAGATATGTCATCGGTATGGAGACAAGGAATAATATGTATGGGATATATTTTGCCGATTTTTTCATTTGTAATCGCCCTTTGATATGAAACACCTTCCATTTACATAGGGTGCATTTTGTTTGATAATATTCTCCAAAAACACTGAATTGAGAATATATTTTGTCAATAAAAAAAAAAGAGCTTGCGGCGGTCGGGAGCTATTCAAGGCGGAACCGGGCGAAGGTCTGGTGGGTTGGTATGAGGAAGGCACATTTACCTTCGCCCGAGATAACCGCCTTGATTTATCGTTTTATGCGACGGCTTCGATTTTTCTCTATTTTCCATTGTTTTCTCTTCTTTTCTTCCTCCATCAACTTGTAACGGGACAAAAGACTTTCTTTCATCGCTACAAAAACTCTGTCATCGCCCTGCATCCTGTTGCAAATTGCATTGATTTCATTAATTGTCCTGTCCAACTCATAGGGGTCTTCAAGTTGAAAGAAAATTGCACTTTTGAGAGTATGCGCTTTTTCAAATTTCGGATTTTCAACAATGGAGCAGTTCGTGTAATAAAGAGCCATCGCATATTTACCCAGCGAGAAATGTTCTTTCGCCAGTTTATAGTAATAATGCTCATTGTGAGCCAATTCATTTATTTTTTCCGGCATTACACTTATGAACTTAAATGTGTTATTTGTGATTGTGAAAATAAAGACATATACGAGGAGAATCAATAAGATTCGTGATGCTCTGAATGTTTTTTTCCACTTTTTCTCGATCTTTTTCTCTTCATAGATATTCTGAACCTTACTTGCGAAAAAGATGAGTCTGATTGAATGAATCGACTGGAACCTTTTTTTTGGGTCAAATTCCAGGCATTTCAACAGGAAGCTTGAAAGCAGCGGGTCGGATATTTTTGAACGGATATTCTCGGGAACGGCAAACCCGATGGGATTATTCTCCGGATTTTCGCCTGTCATAATATAGTAGAGCAATGCGCCGAATGAATATATATCCGAGGCGGGAGTCGTCTGAGAGATTCCGTATTGCTCCGGGGAGGCATAACCCGGTGTACCCAGGGCTATCGTATCACCCTTCTTGCCTTCCTTGTGAAATCTTGCAGTGCCGAAATCGAAGAAAAAAACTTTTCCGCTTGTATCAATCAGTACATTGGCGGGCTTCAGGTCACGATAGACAATCCCTTTCTCATGTAAATACTCCAGGACATCCATTATCTGCCAGCTTAGATTTTCTATGGCGGGATTGGTCAGGCCAATTTTGATAAGCTCGTCCATTGTCACACCGTCACGGTATTCACGAACAAGATACAAAACATTTTCTATCTCAAAATAATCATAAACCATCGGGATACTGGAAAAATCAAGACTATATAAAAGCCTGAATTCCCGTTCCATCTGGAACCTGTCCTCTGAAAACCTGCCGTCAAGTTCCTGCACCCTTTTCGTCTGCTTCACAACAACCTTTTCACCGGGAGCCGCGGTGGCGTGAGCGAGGTAATTGTATGCCAATCCACCTTCCCCAAGGAATTCATCAATGACATATTTTTCTCTCAATATAAACCCGGAAGGCAACTTCTCGGAAGGCTCGGCATGGTTAGAGTTATTCTCCATGGGTTCAGTATTCATGCAAGATTACACTCCTGTTTTAAGCATACAAGACGGAATTTTCTGAACCGGGATTTATCTGAACAAATAGCGGGGTGGCTTGAACAGTTGCGGATATTTGTTAATCTTTATATATATGTCATGGAATCATGATGTGAATTCGAAGTGGAAATCGTTACCCACTGCAGTAAGCACCCTCTCTTTGCGGGGTGGGCAAGGCGAAGGGCCTCCTATGTACCTTTTTATGCTATTCATTGTTTTGTTGAGATCCTTCGCCATGCCCGGGAGTGTCGGTTGGGGTTTCTTTTCTTTCGCTAATTATATTATACACCCCGCATGTTAACATTTGTTAAACATTTTGTAACAAGCTTGTAACGAATGTTGCCGGAATGTTAAATAATTGTTAATTATTTATTAAAACTCATGCTAATGTTAACAATATGTTAATTTGTTACAAAATTGTTACAATAATGTTAAAATTTAATTAACATTATTGTTGGCTGCAGGGGATTCCTTGATTTGATGCCATTTAAAGTTGATCGAGAGGTGGGACTCAATACCATGAAATAGTATGAATTTTCCATTCACCGTTTTCTTTAACCATGCTGACCTTACCCTTATATTTTCTCATCTGCTTGGTATAAGGTTCTATGGCGTTTGCTTCCAGGTAAAGATACGCTTCATTTCTTTTTATTTCTTTCTTAACAATAGCGTAATCAGTGTGTGCTTTTTCAAACATCTTGTTTATTTCTTTCATCCTCAACGCCAGGGTCATGGCTTCCAACTTCAAATTGTTGTAATAATTTATATAAAGCGATATTCTGTCATAATTCTTTGCTCTTACTGCCTGAATGTATTTTTGATATATAACTTCGGGAGAGTCTCCGGCAAAAACCGGGCTGTGGGACAGCAAGAGAAACATAAACAGAAATGAAAAGAAAAGTAGAATAGTGGTGTTTCTTATTTTCACAGCAATGACCTCCAAATGGGAAGGGGGAATGGGGAATGGGGAATGGGGAATGGCCTCCGTCGTCCTTATCCCTTTTTATATCTTACTGCTCTTTTTTCATACTCTTCAAGCGATTTTTGAATACCAGGAGCATCCTTGTATTTATCGGAAATCCTCTTATAAATCTTTATCGCGCCGTCGGGATCTTTTTTCACCAGGCACATTTGATACTCGATATATGAGATAGCCCTGTGGGTCATCCGACTTTCAGGGTATCTGCCGATAAACGCAATCATTTCTTTAACCGTTCGCTTTTTATCCATAGCTTCCGCCCGGTTGTAGTCAGAATTGAGATAATACTTTTTGGAAAAATACGATGGATCCATAAGCTGTGTTTCGGTGATGAGAAAATCCTGGTAGGCTTTCCTGTCAGTGGGATGCACTTTTTCAATGAAAGAATTCCCACCCAATGTTCCGATATTTTCGGTAAAAAGAGGAATTCCCAGGTTCTCACTTTTTATTTTCGCCAGCTCTTCCAGGATTCCATAGTCCCTGGAGTAGATATCTTCCGAGATGAGTATATCACTCTCGTTTTTATCCACCAGCACATAATGACCTTCTTTTACCAATTTTTTCAGGTTTCTCTCGAAAACACGTCTTCCTTCGGGCGATTTTGTTTTCTCCGGTACTTTTCGCACATCCCGCTGTGTTTCATCAACCGGGGGACGATTCGAACATCCCACAGAAGAAAAAAACATGACAAAAAACAGCAAAACCACTAAAAGGATCTCACATTTTCGATTTGAATTTAAATTATTGGAACATTGAACATTTAGATACATAATTAATCTCCGGGTTAACTTAGCTTTTATTTTTACCAAGCTTCTATTTATTAGATATTATATTTCATTCAAGTGAAAAAAAACCTGCTACACTATGAAATTGATAATTACATATTTTTTTTAAAAAGTCAATCTTGAAATATTATTTTTTCTCTGGTATAATTTGGTAAGAAATATAAATGGGTAGATGTTAATTGGGGACCCTGTTTTAATGAAATGGAGGTACAGATGGATAAAGTAAAATCCTTTATACAGAAAATGATGGCAAATGCGCTATTTTGGATTTTCAGCATTTTCGCCTCACTGGTTGGATTTATCGCAATTTTCGAGAGATTCACCCAATTTTCTGTTGACAAAATATACACTTTGTTTTAAAATTCCTTATTATGATGAAATTAAAATACAGATTTTTTACCTCCATGACATATAAAACAAGTTTTATTTTTTTTATAGCTGTTATTTTTTTTGTTACAGGGGTTTTGGTAGTTCCATTAACAGTAGAAGGGCAGGAAGTTATTTCAAAGCCTCCACCCGGAGCTAAAATACCCGAGGGCATACCTTCACCTGTTCCCCCTCAATCGGGGGGCAAAATACCCGAGGGCATACCTTCACCCGTTCCCCCTCAACCCGGCGATGAGACGGAGACATTTCCCGCAGACGACTCATTCACCCCCATTCCACCGGGTTCCTCACATGTTCCATCGAGATCGGGAGTCGGCTCAGGTCCCGGGCCGGGAGTGGAGACATCCACAACAAGAAGCGTCAATTCCGGGTTGTCGGTGTCGATCATAGCATCACTTCTACAACTTGTATATATTATTATACTGCTTGCAATGGGAGGATTGCTAGGTTTCTATTATTACAAGAGTTTTCTATTGAACCTGCGAATTCATCGTCTTGAACTTCTTATCGAGAAGAGCGGAATCTCTCCCACATCTAAAGAAGAGCCTCTCCCGTTTTCCTGGGATCAGGCCTTAAAAAGCATTGAGGGCGGATGGACGATGTTTACCGATACAAACCGCATTTATGAGCCCGGAGTTGTCGGAATTATTTCCGCGGACGAGAAACTGGCGTTCAAATGTGCGGTCAACCTCATTTACCGGATAATCAGCCTGCAAAATCTCGCAGTGATATATCTTTCCAAAGAACATGGAGAGGAAGACCTTGGCAAGGCTCTTTTGTCCCTGGAGAGCGGTGTTTCAATAGACAAAATGTCTCCCGGGGAGCGTGAGGAGTTGGTGGGCAGGTATTCCCTGGAGATGACCAAATACGAAGCCGGGTTGTTCGTTTTCCAGGATTTCAAGATAGATATTGACGAGCTTTACGAAAATATCCTGAAATTATCGGAAAGCATTGATATTGGGATGATAATTGTTGACGGCCGGGATGTAATATCGGCGGATAATTTTAACGATCTTATTGGGAGACTCCGGATAATCAGTATAAAAAGCTATATCCCAGTTGTATATATCGACGCATTCAAGGATATGAAACCGGAGAATATTGACGAGGATACATTAGCAAGAATTACCGCCTTAATTGAAGTGGAACCCGGCAAGGCTAAGAAGACAATCTCTTTTACGGTTCATAAATTCAAGGGTGATCCCCCGCCTGAAAGTTTGGATATAAATCCGGATTCGGGAGAGATAACAACCCCGGAATCATAAAATTTTAAGATATCATAGGTGAAAAAATGCCGGAGAATAAAGGAAATAAAGAATCAAGAATAATTGATAAGAAAGCCCTCAAGGAAGAAGAGCAAAAAAGCTTCTTTAAGAGGCATCCCATTCTGACCGCATTCCTCAAAGCGCTGGCTTTTCTCGTGGTCCTGTTTGTCATTGGAGAGGTCATGGTAAGGCATATGGAAGTGAAAAGCAGAGCAGTCCCCAAACACGAAGGGGGAATTGAATTCAGACCTGACCCGGAAATTTTCTGGAAACTTCGCACACATCTTAAAATGTTAATAAAGATGCCCAAAGGTGGGGAGTTCCTTGTCGAAACAAACAGCAAGGGAATAAGAAATCCCGAGATTCCGCTAAAAAAGCCTTCAAACGGTTATAGAATCGAATGTTATGGGGACTCCATCACATATGGACATGGCGTTGACTCGGAAGATACATACGAAATGCAAACTCAGAAAATATTGCGTGAGAAATACGGCGACAAGAAAAATATTGATGTAATAAACTTCGGATGCCCCGGCTATACCGCCCATCAGGGATGGAGGCTCTTCAAAAGGATCGGTGTCAAATATGAGCCTGATCTTTGTATTATTGGGTTTAACTATGCCGATCCATCTGCCGAGGAAATGAAGGACAGCGAGAGAGTGCCAGGTAATCCTTATATCCTCACGATGATGAAATTCTTTTATCAAAGTGATTTTTACCTGCTATTGCGTCAACAGAAAATTACAATCGACAGACAGGGCAAAATGCCGGATTATTACCTGAAAGCTGTCCGTGTCTCCGAGGAGGAATACAGAAAATATATGGAGGGCTGGGCTGCCCAGATGAAAAAGCGAAATGGGCATGTCATATACCTGAGTCTTGCCATGTCATCACCGGATCCATTTGAATATTATGCCAATTACAGGAAAATATGCAAGGATGTTGCAAAAAAAACAGGCAATTATTATATTGATATGAATACCGTTTTCCAACAAAGCGGTGAAGACTTGAACTCGCTTTTCCTTCTCAGCGTGGCGGAAAATGAGAATATTGACAGGATTCACCCCAACGAAGCGGGGTTCGAGCTTATGGCAAAAGCGATTGCAGAGTTGATAGAGAAGGAAAACCTAATCAAGTGATTATGAAAGCAGGAATATGAGGGAATAAGGAATTACGCCTCTAAGGAAATGAGGAAATAAGGATAACGGATAACGGATAACGGAGGACAGAAGCCAGAGGCCGGAGACCGGAGGACAGATCCCGTTTCCCATTTCCCGAAAAGTGGCTTCGTGGTAAATATCGAAAATGGAATTTCAAATTCACTATTCCCCCATGAGGATGTTTACATGATTGGTAAAAACACTATGAAAAATATCATTAACAAAACAAGATCAGAGGGTTGCCCTCTCCTTGTCGGTATTTTGATTATTATTCTTTTCACATTTATATTTACATCTTTCTATTGCAGTCAGGCTTTTGCTCAAGGTAAGCCGCCGGCATCCCCTTCAAAAATCGAAACCCATTTCACTGCGCCCACTGGCGCTCCTCCCGTACAATCAACACCCGACAAAAAAACGGGGAATTTCGAGAGACCCCAGCAAGCTCCCCGCCGGGATTCACAATTGATGAATTCCAATACTACATACCCTCAATCGGAAGCGAGGCGGGTTCTCATTATCCTTGGTATTCTTGCAGTTATCGGTTTCTATTGGCTTTTCCTTCGTGGAAAAATGAAAAAAATCATTCCCGCTTTTGGCACGTTATCCGGCAAGATCAAATCAATTGCCGAAAGCTCTCCCGACGAAAAAGCAGTTGCATCAGTCAGGGCCACAGTAGCTATAAAGAATCAGGATATAATAAGGGATATGGTAATCGAGCTTGAACAAAAAGAAAAAGAAGAGTTAGAGCGATTTCGAAGCTTTTCATTAAAGAGGGGACTTCCACCGCTACCAAGAACCGAAGTTCTGGGCATCGAACAGGGGGGGAGCGGTCTTCACATTATCCTGATTGATTCCTATCGAGCCGCATACCCGGTTGTAATGAACCTGCTCTCATCCTGCTCCCGGATTGACATGCCTCTCTTGTTTTTCTCTTCAAGGATATCGGGAGAGGATATTGCAAGAGGAGTTATGGCTATCGAGATGGGAAAGCCCTGGGATGACATGGGTGAGCAGGAAAAATACAGGATAACTCGTCAGGTTGAGGGTTTCATGGAAAAATACAGCGGAATTCAAACTGGGAAAAGCTGCATGATTGATGAAAAATCTCTCCGCGATTTGATAACGAATCTGAAAACTCATGGTAAACCAACCGCTGTCATCATAGATGATTTTTCATACCTGATAGTTGGAAATATCAATAATGTTGTCAATGAGCTTAAACTTCTCTCGCATAAAGAGGGAGTTCCTGTTTTTATCATTGACTCAAAGCAAAACAAATCAAATTGGACTGAAGAATTATCCAGAGGTGTAAAATCATTTATCGAACTTGATGAATCAGAAAATGAGGGCATAACGGTCAACGATTTGCTCCATGATAAAAATGCAATCAGGAAATTAAATATCGAACCGAACACAGGGAAGCTTATAACATCATAGTATATCTACTGCAACGGGAGTAACATAACCATGAGAACCTCGGACATATACAAAGCCAAATCCGGCAAAAAGCTCCTGTTTATCCAGGTGATTTTTAATATTGTCATTGTAGTATTAATACTTATAGTCTTTGAATTTATACTCCAGGGATTCGGCAAATCAGATAAAAAATCAACATTTGAGCCTCACCCCACGCTCTACTGGAAGCTTTCACCCAATCTTATGAACCACAAATATGAAGTAGATAACACTTCCTGCAGGGTTGACACTAACTCTGACGGTTTCAGGAATGAAAAGGTGGATGTTAAGAGAAACGAGAGAAGCTTTCGGATCGTTTGCATCGGCGATGAGAGCACTTTTGGCTCCGGCGTATTACAATCAGAGACATTTCCAAAGATACTCCAGAATAATATAAGAAAGAGATATCATTTTTTTATAACAGAAGTTATAAATGCCGGTGTCCAGGGATATTCATCATACCAGGGAGTAAGGATGTTAAAGGAATATTGCATAAAATACAAACCCGATATTGTAGTTGTTTATTTTATGCATAATGATTTTGCAATGGGCACAAAAGAGGATAAAGCAAGGATTTCAGATAATTCATTGGCGGTCAAAATAAAGAAAATCCTTTATAAATCCCACATATTTATGACAATAAGGAATTACATACTCGATAAGTTATACAAGCATACAGCCAGAGGAACGGAACCCAAGGGAGTTCATCGCGTTTCAACAGAAGATTTCAAAAAAAACCTGGATGAGATGAGTCGCATTGCAACAGAAAACGGTGCAAAACTTATTTTTGTCAACCCGCAGGATGAAGAAGATATAAAGGATAAAAAAACATATCTGAAATACCGGAATATAATAAGGTCTGTCGCAAATAAAAACGGATATATTATCAATCTCATGACTTCTTTCGAGAAAAATAATATATTTTTTCTTCCCAGTTCAAATCTCCCCGGCATGATTGGGCATAAGGCCATAGCAGACATGTTATTTGCCAAGATCAAATATAAGTCTCTGATGCCTCAGAAGGCCGAGGGATCGAAGGCAAAGGTGAAGCTTCCCCCAAGAATAGATTTGCAACCGGGGAAACAACTCCCTGTTACCGGAGAAAAACACAGTGATGGGAAACCACGTCCAAAAGGCAAGCCCCCGGAGGGTAAGAAACCATTTGGCGAGGGAGGATCGCCTCCAGCGAATGAACAAATATTACCACCGCAAAGACCCAACGATGTTCCCGGAAAACCTCAGGGGCAGGAAGATTTCTATTTTTAATAGAATATGTTTACTTTTTCAATGCAAGGGTAATTTGCATAAATAAAAGATAGCATATGCAGGGAAAATCGTGTATGGGAAAAGAATAGTATCATCCGAAGAAGTGAATTCAACGGAGGAATGAAATGAAGCGTACGAACGAAAAAGCATCGGGACATTTAAGCGTTATTGTAATAATCTTTCTTATCATAGCAATCGGCGCGGGCTTATTATTTATATCAGGTTGTACCGGTGAGGAGCTTAAGAAATTCAACCTGGGATACAAGGTCTATATCCCGAACCTTTCCGGCAAATCCATTACAGTGATACCTGAAAAAGAGAGTGATGAGCCATTTTTTATTGATATGTCCGTAAATCCTGTTTTTATTAAGCACCTTCCCGGCAGTGATTATATTTATATTCTGCTCGACGGGACGAATGACATAGCGATTCTGGATACGAAAGAGGACGTAATAACAGATAAATTCCGCTTTGAAGTGGGCGTAACATCCTCCACAAACAATCGAATAAAATTTAATTCGGACGGCACAAGAGGCTATGTGACCACAAGTTATCAGGCTTCCGGGGTTGCAGTTCTGGATACTTCTGATAATTCATTTGTTGACGGGATAAATGTCAACTCGACAACTGTTGACAGGATGTTTTTCTCAAGCAGTGAGAACAGGCTGTTTGCAACAGACCCTGATAAAAAGAAAATATACTCCCTGGACACGAATTCAAATGAACTTGTGGAAGAGATAGATGTGCCGGAGAGCTATTCCATAGCATACTTTGATAAAAACAACTCGCAGTTTTTCATGGCGGAGACAGGACCAAAAGCGACGGTAAAATTATTTGATATGACCGATAATACATTTGTGAAGAGAGCGGAGAATGTTGTGGATGATGTAAAAAGACTCATGCCTTCCTCCGACGGGACAAAGCTTTATGTTCTCGGGTCTTCTGAGATGGCGATAATAACGCTGTCTGATTTTACCGTTGATGAGGTAATATCCCTTGATTACCGTGATCCTGTTGACTTCAGATTCCTGCCCGACAAATCATTTATCCTGATTCCGTCAGGTGCGGCAAACCTCACCATGATAATGAATCCCGGGGATTATTCAACAGAGGAGACCATCGAGACGGAAAGCGATCCGGGTGAAATGGTTATTATATCTGATTAATCATTTACACCATATTGACATGTTTTCGAATTCACCGCATATATTGCAGTTGTTCTTTGCTTTCCCGGTAAATTCATATCCCGCTTTTTTGAACACCACGTTCATCCCAACTGATTTACTTCTTGCAAGTGTATAAAGGCACTTTATATCTTTTTTTTCTATAGCCTTTTCCAGGTTTGTTAATAACACACTTGCCAATCCCTTGCCTCTTTCGGAAGTCAGAGTTGCAAAGTCAGTCATTTCCGCGTTTTTGTTGTTGAAGTCGATCTCCGCGGAAGAAGCGGCAACTAGTTTTCCGTTTTCATTGAAAATCAGTCCGTATATTATATGTGATTTTGCCGTTTCCATAAGGTATTCAGGGTTATATATGGGAAACGGATAAGACTCAAAGACTTCTCTGTAAAGCTCCGCAAGTTTCTTGAATTGATTTTCCGTCTCTGCTATTAAAAATACATATCCTTTTGGAAGTTCCGGCTCATGTGAAGATTCTTCGACTCCCTTCAATATTCTCTCAACCTGCAGTTCTTTTTCAACAACTGATGGTTGTGTCGATCTTCTGACAACATCTACAAACCTTGACATGACCACGGCGTCTTTGCCATTATAATACCCCTTGATTACGCCTTCATTTTCATACCCCATACTCCCAAAGACAGAAGAGTCACTTTCCCGGACTTTGGCAAATATTTTTTTGGCGAAGTCATTTTTATAAGCCAATTCATCCAGCTTTTTAACTACTTTATCGATTCGGGGTCCGTTATATTTGATTAATCTCACCCTCATATTAAACGGTGAGATAAAAGCTGAAAGTGAATACCCTTCTTCACTTATTTCAACTTTTTTTCCCATATTTTCAATTGCACTTGTTTGCATCATTATATATACAATTCTCCCGTTATGTCAGTTCTTTCCTATAGGATTATTATCACATGATCTTTCCAGCAAAGACAGTCGTCGCTATCAGTAGATAAAGCTTCCAAAAGGAAATTATCTTTCTCGCCCTCTTCAGAAGAGCTATGCGAATCCGAATCCGAATCCATTTTTTTCTGATCGCCATACTTAATTGATCTGATATTCCCCTCGGGAACCAGGCTTATATCATCAACCGTCTCATCAAGTAATTTCTCAACTCCCAGCGATGGCAGCCTTGTTTCTTCTCCCGGCTTATTATCTTTTCCACACAAGTTGCAATTTTTGGGACATACTTTCGCATTTTCAAAATAATCCTTGGGTTCATTATATACCGTAATAATACCTTCATAATTTCTCAGCACTGTTTTGCCCGCCCCGAATGAAACCAAATAATTTGGTTGAATGGGAATCTTTCCACCACCGCCGGGGGCGTCCACAACAAACCTCGGCACTGCAATTCCTGAAGTATGCCCTATCAGTCCTTCCATAATCTCCATTCCCCTGGATATAGGCGTTCTGAAATGCTCGATACCTCTTGAAAGATCACATTGATATATGTAATATGGTCTCACCCTGTTCCTGACAAGTTCATGTAAGAGTTTTTTCATTACATTGGGACAATCATTGATGCCCCTGAGAAGAACAGATTGATTCCCCAAAGGAATTCCTGCATCCGCCAAAATTCTCAGAGCCTTTTTAGATTCCGGGGTTAATTCTTTTGGATGGTTAAAATGAGTGTTGATCCAGATTGGATGATATTTTTTCAACATCTCCACGAGTTTGTAATCTATCCTGAAAGGCAATACAACAGGCACGCGCGTGCCTATCCTGACCACCTCAACATGCGGTATTGATCTGATATTTCTGATGATCTTTTCCAGAACTTCAGTTTCAAGCAATAACGGATCGCCGCCTGAGATCAAAACATCCCTGATATTCTTATTTTGCCTTATATATTCTATGCCCCGGTTGATTCGATTTAAGTTGAAACTCTCGCCTTTGTCTCCCACTTTACGCTTTCTTGTACAATGCCTGCAATACATTGAACATTCACTTGTTACAAGCAGAAGTACCCTGTCCGGGTATCGGTGAGTCAGTCCCGGCACGGGAGAATTGCCGTCTTCGTGAAGCGGATCCGCTATATCGTAATCTGACATTTGCAACTCCCGCGGGTCAGGAATTGCCTGCTTGCGGATGGGACAGTTCTCATCCGCAAAACCCATAAGTGAAGCGTAGTATGGCGTTATGGACATCGGAAATACATCGGTAGCGGAACGGATTTTGTCAATATCCGCATTCCCTATCTGTAAGACATCTTTTAACTGTTCCACATTTCGAATGCAGTTTCTCAATTGCCATTTCCAGTCATTCCATTGTTCAGAGGTTTTATCAAACTTGATTCTACTTTTTGTCAGTCCATTCAAGTGATTCCCCTCCCTTTCTATAATTTAAAGTAAATAATAATAAAAATACCTTATATGATTACCAAAGATGTAAAGACTTAATTAACATTTAATAAAGGCTGCCAACACATTAGAGAAAGCAGAAAATAAGAAAATAAGAAAATAAGAAAATTGGAGGTTTTTTCAGTGAGTTACAATCACTATAGTGTAGCAACT
This sequence comes from Vulcanimicrobiota bacterium, assembly GCA_021107945.1. Taxonomy (GTDB): domain Bacteria; phylum Vulcanimicrobiota; class JAJTBE01; order JAJTBE01; family JAJTBE01; genus JAIORV01. The sequence goes on from JAIORV010000160.1 coordinate 119,629, forward strand.
ACAATATTTATATCATGTTTCTTTATTTTTGTCAAGCTAAACAGCCGTTTTACAAGCCAAGGACAATCTATATATGACGAAATAATATATCCTATCCCAATACAATAACGGTTGAATGAATATTTGGAAAGCCTGAAAAAGTTTTATTGACTAATTCCCCCGGATTTTTGTAATAATCTACTCGGGGTGTTGCTCTGTGAGGATTTATGTGAATATAATTACCGAAAGATAATAGATGAAAAACGCGTCCGTATGTTTACATTATTGTTACACTTTTGCCATTACACAGGATGGATCGCCAACCGCCGCTCCCAGATGGAAGGGATCCTCCAGCCTCTTGTGAGCGGTCTCCGGTGTGTGCCCCAGAACTTTTTCCACCACACCGAATGCATTCTCTATTGAATGATCCATATTGTTATACCAGAAAAGCCCTGTTCTGCCTGCGAGGAATAGGTTGTGGAATTTTCTCAGCTTACTCCGTACAACGGATAATTTGTCCAGGTAATCGATATCATAAATGGGATATGTGTCCGGTATTCTTTCTATATGTATATTTTTCACAACATCCCTGGAAGAAATTGATCCCGCCCTGACCAACCCTTCAATAACCTCGTCGTTTAATTTCTCGGGATGTTGCCATGTTTCTGAATCCTCCATGCATGTTACTTCAACACAGAGCGAACCGTTGTTTTTCGGTATCATATTCCTGTCAAATTGCGCCGGGTTTGTAGCCCTGGAGAATATCACATCCTTACTACCAAAGTAACACCACTGGTAATTCTGTAACGGTGGTTCCTTTATCTCCAGGTTATATATAATCAGGGATAGGTATTTCAAACCTGTGGGTTCAAGGTTCATATGCTCAAATAATGTTGTTATGGGGGCTGTCCATATAACCATATCGGGCATATAAATCTCATCACCGATCTGGACTGAAGTTATGTTCTGCCCGTCATGCTCAATCTTTCCGGGACTTTTTCCCGTAATAACCTTACCACCCATCCCTATAATCCTGTCACGCATTCTTGAGCAAAAAACATCTATTCCACCGGGAGGATAGAGAAAATTGAGTTGTTTTGGTTTTGGCATCATCATCAGATAGAAAAGCTGGGATATAGATCCTGTCTTGATCTTTTTATCTATTGTCGCCCTTTCCACACCGATTTTTGCCCAGTGAAAATGTACTTCTTCGGGTGAGAGTCCCAGGAATTTCTCTGTATATCCCTTGAAGAATGTCTCGTATAAAGTATTGCCATACTTCCCCAGAATATAATTCTTGAAAGAGGGTTCTGTTAATTTTTGATATTTTGATTTTGTGAAAAGATCCATAAAGGCCGGCACTGATATTCTCAGGGGAAGTTGGAATACCGATTTTAGTCTGAGCGGCCAGGTGTGATATCTGTCACAATAATGGACAGCGGAAAAACGGACAATCTCCAGAAGGTCGTCTTTCATTACTGAATGTAAAAAATCAAGGACATCTTCCTTGGAGCTATAGAAACGATGTGGGCCAATGTCATACCGATATTTTCCGTATTTAAAAGTCCTTGCGAGTCCGCCGACCTTTTCCTCTTTCTCCACCAACACAACGCCCATGCCCTCTTCCGCCAATTTGCACGCGCATGTGAGTCCGGCGATTCCCGCTCCCACTACCAGTACACTTCTTTTGTTGTTCACATAAATTCCTCTAATCTTTCCCCCGATTTCTTGTATTATAACCCTCTTTACGACTAATTTCAAGAAGGAATCAAGGTTAGATGAAAGTAGATTCAAATGATAATTTGTGATAAAATTGGGATATGTATAGGAGGGATGCAATTAACTATGAAAAGCTTATCCGCAATAAAGAAAAAGCTTCCCGGCAATTTCACATCAATCTTTAGTCTGTTCTTTATTATTGTTGCTATGATTTTCTTTTGTGTCGGGTGTAACAGGGGGGATAAACAGAAGCCCACACCCAATGAGATTAAGCCTGAGGCGACAATGTCAGCTATAATAGAATCTTCGCCCAAAAAGACAAATATTCCGGATTCAACCTTAAAAAAAGACCTTGTTAACTCTATCGACGGGGCCGAGTTGGTTTTGATCCCCGGGGGTGAATTTTCAATGGGCGCGACGGACACAGATAAAGAAGCCGATGAGGATGAAAAACCCAATAGAAAAGTAGATGTAAAATCCTTCTATATATATAAATTCGAGGTTACGAACAGGCAATATGCAGATTTCATCGGAAAAACAGGACACAAGCCCGAGGGGGAGTGGAAGCTCTTGCATAATAAATTTACGGACGATCATCCCGTTGTCGAAGTATCCTGGGAAGACGCCGTCGCGTATTGTAAGTGGGCCGGAGGAAGACTCCCCGCGGAGGCGGAATGGGAAAAAGCGGCAAGAGGCACTGACGGTAGAATATATCCCTGGGGTAATAGATGGGATCCCGATAAATGCAATATGAAACTGATGAAAACAAAACGCACGAATGTCGCCAGGATCGAGGAACATGACGATATTTGGTACGGAACTCTACCGGTAGGCTCATTCAAAACCGGCGTCTCACCGTATGGCGTTTTTGATATGGCGGGAAATGTGGAGGAATGGTGCTCCGATTATTTCCAGGAAGACTATTACAAGGATTCCCCCTCAAGGAACCCGAGAGGTCCCCGGGACGGTGAAGCAAGGGTATTGAGAGGCGGAGGGTTCTTCGCAAAGAAAGAAGATGTCCGTTGTACATCAAGAGAAGATGACGACCCCGCCAAATGGTGTAATCTATACGGGTTTCGAGTGGTTATCGATGAGATAGGGGAATAAGGAGGACAGAGGACGGATAGTGGTTATCGTTTACCGTAAGGTTTAATTTTACCACGGAGGCACGGAGAACACGAAGAGAAACAGGAAATGAGAAATTGGAGGTTGGAATTCCATTTTCCATTTTCCGTTATCCGTTTCCGTTTATCGGGACGGGGACGTCCCTCCTACAATTTCGACATCTGACCTCCGTCATCCGTCATCCGTTCTCCGTTCTCCGTTCTCCATTATCCATTTTCCCTCATCCGTTATCCGACCTCCGTCATCCGTTTCTTCTTCACATACGGAATAAGGCCGCCGGCGTTCATTATTTCCTGAACCGACGGGGGAAGCGGAGGGAATTTGAATACTTTGCCCTGCGCGTTTATTATCTCACCCTTATCCAGGTCAATTGTTATCTCATCGCCGTGCTCAATATGTTCGGGGGCTTCGCTGTTCTCAAGAAGTGGGACTCCCTCATTAATTGCATTGCGATAATATATCCTTGCAAAACTCGGAGCAATTATCGCAGATATGCCGGCTTCTTTCAGAGCAATGACCGCCTGTTCCCTTGAAGATCCACAGCCGAAGTTCTTTCCTGCGACAATAATATCGCCTTGTTTCACGTTCTTCGAGAAATCCGGGTCCAGATCTTCCAGTGCATACTGCGCCATCTCGTTACTATCGGTAACCGTATATGTGTATTTTCCGGGGAATATCACATCGGTATTTATGTCATCGCCATATTTCCATACTTTTCCTTTAATCATTCAAATCACCTCCCGGGGATCTGCTATTTCGCCCTTGATTGCCGATGCGGCCACAGTTTCGGGGGACGCAAGATAAACAAACGCCTCTTTGCATCCCATCCTGCCCTTGAAATTCCTGTTTGCAGTAGTTATGCAGACTTCACCTGGGGCAAGAGTCCCCTCGTGGGCTCCAAGACATGGCCCGCAACCGGGATTCATTAACACAGCGCCGGCTTCCGCCAGAATCTGCAGAGTTCCATTTTTCATAGCCTCCAGCATTATCTCCTGTGAAGCCGGGAAGACAAGCATTCTTGTGTCGGGATGGATTTTCTTACCCTTTAGTATTTTCGCCGCCGCCTCAAGGTCATTCAGGCGGCCGTTTGTGCATGTCCCTAACAAAGCCTGGTTTATCTTTATTCCCTTTACTTCTTCAATGTGCGACACATTATCAACCGTATGGGGCTTCGCTACCCGTGGAGAAAGATTGGTTACATCAAATTTGAGGATTCTTTCATATTCCGCATCTTCATCGGGATAAATCTCCTCATATCCCTCATCGGTTTTACCCTTCAGAAATTCTCTCGTCTTATCATCAGGCGCAAAATATCCGTTTTTCGCTCCCATTTCCGCAGACATATTGGAAAGAATTATCCTGTCGGAAACGGACATATCCGATATTGTCTCCCCGGTAAATTCTACTGATTTGTAAAGCGCTCCATCCGACCCTATCGTACCTATTATATGGAGAATAAGATCCTTTGCGCTTACACCTGCAGGGAATTTCCCCGTAACAACAATCTTATAGGATTGCGGCACTTTCAGCCATAATTCTCCCGTGGCATATAACGCCGCCATTTCCGTCCTGCCGATTCCCGCTGAGAATGCGCCCACCGCTCCATAAGATGTCGTGTGGGAGTCGGATCCCAAAATTAGGTTTCCGGGAAGTGCAAATCCCTTCTCGATAAAGACCTGATGGCATATTCCATTATGAATATCGAAAAAGTTCCTGATTCCCTGCTCCTTCACAAACTCGCGAATAACTTTGTGGTTAGTGGCGTATTTTTCCGACGCCGCTGGGACGCAATGATCCAGGATAATCACGATCCTGTCGGGATATGCCACATTTTTAATACCGATTGATTTAAATTTCTTCGATATTGCGGCAGAATTGTCGTGCGACATTAGTCTGTCAGGTTCAACCATCACAATTTCCCCTGGCACAACTTCCTTGCCCGCTTTCTTGCCCAGTATTTTTTCAACAAATGTTTTGCCCATAATATCTCCTTTCCTCCGTTTCTTTTTGATTAAAAAATCTTGAGGATATTTATCAAACAATTACCAATCATAGACCATTAAATTTCCCCCGCTATTTTCCTTTTTCTATAATAAAAAATCCCGGTAATCAGATTTGAAAACCGGGATTTTGAAAATATTAAAGATCAATCCCAAATAGAATACCGCGGCCGCTTTCGGTAGCTATTCCGGGGTAAATAAAATCTCTTGTTATCTCGACAAAGCCAAATGGTTTATGAAGATCAATCGAAGCTTGATTTCCCACAATAGTGAAATAATAAGCCTTTGAAGCCCGCTCTGAGAGCCATTTCAATCTTCTCAAAGTCAAAGCCTTTGCTATTCCCTTTCTCCTGAAGGCCTTGCGGACTATAACTCCCATCAGGTACCAACCCTCGGGCGCAATGTTTACGGGTGGATCCGGGGGCGGGGTAAAATAACGCGCCCTTCCGAAGCCGACTATATTATTTCCAATCTCCGCCACAAACAATAACAGCTTGTCCTCGTCATTTTTGGAAAGTTCTTTCTTGAATTTCGCCAGGTGAGATTCAAGCTCTCCTCCTTCTCTTTCAAGCCTTATTTCGGATAGCTGTTTTGCGTCTTTCATGTCGGCTTTTCTGATAACGAGGTCTTTTATCGATGCCATGTTCTGCACCTTTTTGCCAATCGATTCATTGCATTCCATCTTCACTGCCCTTATTTCTCCATCGCTTCTTTTCGCCTATTGGGCGGCATTTTCTCAATGGCATATCTGAGGGAAGTTCTCGGCATTCTTTCCCTGTTTTTCAGAACATACTCAAAGACCTCGTCTTCCCATTTGTCAGCCGCCGCTTTCAACATCCATCCATATCCTTTCTGAACAAGGTCTTCCCTGTCCTCAAGCAGTATATCGGCAATCTCAAAAGCTTTCTCCAGATACTTACCCCTTCTCATGGGATAGATAAGGGAAACGGCGGCGGCTCTTCGCTCCCATTGATTTTCCGATTTCGCCCAGACATTTAGCCGGGGTAGAAATTGTGGGAATTGAAGAAGAAAATACCCAACCGTATGCGTACAGAGATCGTCGCAAGTGCCCCAGTTTGTGATGTAGTTTTTTACCCATCTCTCAAATGTATCGAAATCTTCAGGGGTGAATTTCTTTTTTTGTCGGAAAGCCCAGTCCTGAGCAACAGTTACAAACTCATTACATTTTGTCTTCATCAATTCCTCGCAGGACTTGAGTATTTCATCCTTTGACTTTCCCTTCATTTTTTCATAAAATTCCGATGAAATCTTGCGAACTACAGGGACCCTCACTCCAAGATTTTTCATTTCTCCCTTGAAATAATTCCTGGAGTCAGCTTGATATTTTTTATCAATTTGCCTGTAAAATTCCGCCCCTAATTCATCGATCAACATATATCACCCCTGAAAATTTCTTTATTAATAAGGATTACTATTTTTTAAAAGGTTCGAAATTCATGAAATCGGCATGGTGAACAAGTATTGCTCCGGGCATCCTTTTGCTCAGGTTTCCTTCCTTTGCGTGCATTGCAATCATATGGAGAACCTCCTCGGGCATTCCACCTTTAAATCCCAGTCCGACTCCGGAGAACGGGTGTCTGAGGCATTTCCCGCTATGACTCTTTACAACCTTGCCATCCTTCTTTTCGTATTCAAGCAATTTTCCCACATCGTGGAGAATAGCGCCGGCAACCAGGTAATCCAGATTGATATCGATTTTATCGCCATAAAACTTCTTCAGCGTTTGTCCGGACTGATATGTAATCGTGGTTACGGAGCGGGTATGTGTCAGAAATGATGCAGGGCAGGGATCCAGGAGCAATGTGAAGGGCATATTATCCAGGTCTTCAGGTGTCCATCCTCCCTGTTTCATGGCATCGCACCAGACTTCAAGGGTCTTATTCCTGAGATCTTTGTCCTTGATCCATTCAAACTCGGGTATTAGCTTCATTACTTCCTTTTTAAGTGTTTTAAGTGTTTCTTTTTCCATTAAATCTGGCATATTATTCTCTCCTTTAATTTCAGTTTAAAATAGACTTGATATTTTGTGATTTTTATATACAATATATTTAGGTATAAATCCTTTTCTGTCATGTAATCCGAGGATTTTTTTATGTGTATGAACATTCCTAAAAAAATAGTATTGATGAATCGTGTTTTTTTGTTTGCCGGTTTAATTATTTTACTGGCATTTTCTTATGGTTGTAGCGGTAAAAAGATTGAAATAAAAGATGGCACAAAATATAATGAGGTTTCCGGTGATGTAATAGAAATTGACAAGTATATAAAAAAAGGAACAACCCTGATATTGAGTTATTCTCCATGGGATCCTGTATCTGTCAGGCAATTGCGTGTGGTTAAAAATATCGACAATAAATATGGCAAATTGGGACTAAGGACAATTGTTTTCGTATATGAAGAGAAAGAGGCGGAAAAAATAAAGAATACGAAGCAAACGGAAGTATGTGAATTCCCTTTCTTCCTTGCTGACAGCAGAACAACTGAAATTTTTGGCGAAAAAGAGCTTGTGCCGGAGATATTAATTGTGGACAGCAAAAAGAATATCAGGCAAAAAATCGAGGGGTATATTGATTTTGACAGCCTGGAAAAGATTTTAAAGAAACATATGGATATTACAGAATTTTAACAACTTGTCAATATGCAAATTGAGATTTATGTATTAGAATGATTAGGCAGATTATTGTTATAATTGTCATAATTATAATTGACAGTATAATTTTTATTGGAGGAGCTTTATGAGTATAATCAACAATTTTTCTTTCTGGGGAAATCGCGACTCGAAGCCAAATCCGGCAGGGAAGCAAAAAAATCAAAACAAGCCTTCAATCCCGCAGGATAAGGTTGATATAAGCAATGGCAAAAATGATACTGTTGAAGCGGCGGGAGTAAAGGATGGAACAAATGTCCAGGTTCTCACTAGTGATGTAGCCAAAGAAAAAGGCATAAGCCTGGAGAATATAGATACTCCTCTTGAAGCGGCGGTAACGCCTCTTGCGGATCCCGGTTTTCTTTCAGCCGTTGCGAAGGCTATTATGGGCGGCAAGGTTATGAGCGCAACCGGCACAATCCGGCAGGGCGATAAAAAGTATGATGTCGAGCTTAATCTTTCTAATAATAACAAGCCCGAGACTTCACAGCAACCGGACGGAATCATTATGGGGCATAACAATAATTCCGATAAGGAATTCAAGCACGACTATCAGTTGACCGGCAAAATCGGGGATATGAAAATGGATGTTCATTGCTATTCCTCCGGTCTTTCGCTCTTCCTGAACGGCTCTATCGGCAATAATCCCGTGAAGATAAAGAATTCTTACAAGATCCTCTCCGGCAAAATAAAAACAAAAGGCAAGATTGGTAAGATTCCCTTGAAAATCGAAAGCAAGGGTAAGGAGATAATCAATGTAAAAGGTAGTCTGGGCGGCGTGAAATTCAATCAGAAGTTATGTCAAGTTTCCGGCGGGGCCACATGCGAGGGTCGAGTGGGAGATTTCCGGACAAAGGGATCCTCAAAAGAAACTAAAAGCGGTCAATTCATCTCCCATACAAATGTTGATGGCGTTAGCATTGATTATGAGATAAATGTGGCTTGAAGATAATTGAAAGGAGATAAGCATGAAAGAATTAGAGCTTGATTTTCAAGACCTTGAATGTGCAATGGAATTACAACAGGATGAAATGACTCATTATCTTGACAAACAAACCGGTGAAATCATCACTATAATGGATGATATCAGTCGCTACGCTGAGGAAGAAGATATTGATCATCTCCAGGATTGGGAAAAAAGAGACGTGGAGCTTGCCAGAAAGATTGAAAGTAACTGGGGAAATTATATTCATGTAGAAAATGTATCAAGCCGTGAAGGATACCGTATTATGGTTGGTTTTGCCCACACCGTAAAGGACGAAAATTTTCAGGAAAAGCTCTTCATCGCCCTTGATGGAAGAGGAGCATTCAGAAGATTCAAGGATGTATTGTACTTTAATGAAGATGAGAGACAAAGATTTTTCAAATATCATAGCGAGAGTATTAAGCAAATTGCAGAGGATTGGCTTGAGTCCGAGGATATCAAGCCTGTATGGATCTCCAGGTACCCAAAAAAATCTAAATAACCTAAAATACCAGTTATTTTTCTTTGTGGGAACCTTCTTGAAAGAAAGCTCTCAGCTTTAAGCCGCTGAAGCGGCTTGCGGTAAAGCCATCTCCCCTTGAGCCGCTTCAGCGGCTTAACAGGGAGAAAACTCGCTTCTCAATCAGGGGGCTTGGATGAAACACTTTTCAAATAAGGTTTCTCCCTAGGTAACTAGCATATTGAGTTAAATAAACAGTTTTCTTTCATCGTTAAATTTCCACCGGACTATTGACATCCGTTCGCTTATTCTTTATAATATGGACGACATGGGGATGTAGCTCAGTTGGGAGAGCGCGTGGATCGCACCCACGAGGTCGTCAGTTCGAATCTGATCATCTCCACTTATACGTCACACTGGGAGAAATTGGATGATATTCAGCCAATTTCTCCCTTTTATTATTGTCAAATTTGGTAGTTTGACCTGCGGCGAGACGCCGCAGCCACCACCGCAACCACCGACGCAGCTATCAACTTTGTTATAACGGTGGGGGTGGCGTCCCGCCGCCCAAATAACAAAACATTTTTTTCGAGAAATAGCTTAATCTTTTTCCAACAAGTAATGTTAATGTCGTTTTTTATTGGAATAATTTTAAAACCGCAAAAAAGCAAAAAGCCCCGGACTTCGCCAGGGCAGACTCTTCATTTTGCAACGTTTCAGGCTGGTCGGGAGACCAGCCTCTACCTAAATATCATGGGAAAACTTATTCTATAAAAGAAATTTATCTTGTGGAAAAACTTATTCTTTCGAAATACTCTGTTCCTTTATTCTCTCCATTTCTTCCTCGATTATCTCTTCTTCAAGCTTTTTAAACAGAGGCTTTGGCTTCCTTAGGTTCTGTCCGGCCGGGATTTCCTCGAATTTCCAGCCGTGGCTTTCGATTTCGTCTTCATAACCAAGGAGTCCGTGGAGCTTTATTGAGGAGAACGGAAGGAACGGATACAAAGCTGTTTTCAGAGCGTTTATAAGGTTTATCGCTACATAAAGGCTTGTTGCCGCCCTTTTTGGATTTTCCTTTATTTCTTTCCAGGGTGATGTTACTTCAAGATACTTGTTAGATTCGTGAGCAAGGGACATTGCGGAGCGAATCGCTTCTTTGAATTTGCATAATTTCAACGATTCATCCATATCAGCAAGTGTCTTTTTTGCCAGGTCCAGAATCTCCCTGTCTTTATCTTCGAGTTCGCCTGGTTCCGGGACTACCTTATCGAATTTTTTAAATGTGAAAGTCAATGTTCTGTGAACCAGGTTGCCATATGCTGCCACAAGTTCATTGTTGTTTCTCCGGTAGAATTCGTACCAGGAGAAATCGGCGTCGTTTGTTTCCGGCATATTTATTGACAGAAGGTATCTCAGGGGATCCGGGTCATATCTTTCGAGGTAGTCGGAAAGCCATAATGCCCAGTTCCTTGATGTGGAGAACTGCTTTCCCTCAAGTGTCAGGAATTCATTTGACGGCACTTCATACGGAAGACTGAGCCCCTCGTATGCCATCAACATTGCCGGCCAGATAATCGTATGAAACGGTATATTATCCTTGCCGATGAAATAATATGTTTTAACATTCTTATCCTGCCAATATTCTCTCCATTTTTCCGGATCGCCGGAATTCTCCGCCCATTCCTTGCTTGCCGAGAGATATCCGATCACCGCTTCGAACCAGACATATATCCGCTTCGTTTCACAGCCCTCGATGGGAATATCGACACCCCAGGAGATATCTCTTGTGATAGCTCTGTTCTTCAGACCGTCTTTCAGATATTGTTTGGTAAAGTGATAAACATTGGGTTTGAAGTACTTCTTTGTCTTTATCCATTCAAGAAGTTTGTCGTTAAAGGCGGTAAGCCTGAGAAAGTAATGCTCTGTTTCGTGTATTTCCGGCGTGGCCCCACAAATCTTACATTGGGAATTGACCAAATCCTCCGCATTAAGAGGTTTCCCACAATCATCACATTGGTCTCCCCGGGCATTCGGGCTCTCGCAGAAAGGACAAGTTCCTTCCACATACCGATCCGGAAGGAATCTTTGGCACTTCTGACAGAACGGAGAGCGCATCGAATCCTTAAAAATATAGTCTTTTTCAAGGAGTTTAAGGAAAACATCATGCACTACTTTCCTGTGGTTATCGGTTCCCGTGCGTGTGAAATGATCATAACTTATGCCAAGTTGCTCCCAGGATTTCAAGAATTGCTTGTGATACCTCTCAGCTATTTTTGCGGGGTGCACACCTTCCTTCTCCGCTTTCACAGTTATAGGTGTCCCATGCTGATCGCTTCCGGAAACCATCAATACTTCATTGCCCTTTGTTCTATTGTATCGGGCAAAAATATCTGCGGGAAGGTAACATCCGGCAATATGCCCCAGGTGAATGGGTCCGTTGGCATAGGGCCATGCAGTGCATACCAATACTTTTTCTTTCATCTTGCGTTCTCCTCATGCATCGGCAGTGTAGATTTTAACTTCCCCTTATACGGAAGTGATGAAGCCTTCTCTGCCGTTATTAAAACTGGAGTTCTTTTCTGTGTAAGTGTAAATATTTCCTTTATCTTATGAGCTTTCCTGGCGTTATTTATCCCCAAAAATGCATTTAGAATCTTATAATTACCATATTGCAGCTTTTTTGAGTGAAAGAATCCATTTATCGCCAATATAAAAATATATCGAAAAATGCCTGAGAATAGATGTGCTTAATTAGCAGTAAATTCTGTCATAAAATATAATTCTCCGCGATCTCTGCGCCCTCTGCGGTGAATTTAAAAGCGTTATCCGGGTTTATCGATGATGTCCGAAAGATTATCGCAGATTGCCCCGGAATCTTCATCTGATTCCATAAGCTGATATCCGGCATATCCTTTTTTCTTTGTATCGAGTTCTTCTCCATCCAGTCGGACGGCACTTTTTTGCGGATGTGTCTTGATTGTTGTATATGCTCTTACAATTGCAGACACGGTGGCTTCCTGAAAAACAAACACTTCTCCTTCAACAGTCTCAATAACCGTGCGAATATGCCGATGCCCTGAAGGCACTCCCATTGTTACTGATTTTACATCCGAATTTCTGTAAGTTTTCTTGTTCATAATGATGGTTTCAACTCTTATAATAAATTCCCTATTGGTTGTTTCAAGGTCCTCTGTGGTGAAAAAACACGTGCAAACTATACTATTCGTTTATCGGGACGAGGACGTCCCTCCTACAGATTCGGGCTGCTTTATCTGTTTTTCGCATCCTCTGTGGGGAAAAAACACGTGCAAACTGTACTATTCGTTTATCGGGACGAGGACGTCCCTCCTACAGATTCGGGCTGCTTTATCTGTTTTTCGCATCCTCTGTGGGGAAAAAACACGTGCAAACTGTACTATTCGTTTATCGGGACGAGGACGTCCCTCCTACAGATTTGGGCTGCTTTATCTGTTTTTCGCGTCCTCTGTGGGGAATAGTAACAAATCACCTGTCTGACGAGTCTAGCTTAATATATTTATTATAATTCTCTAACACCTCAACTATATCGTGATGCTCATATTTCTTTGCAAGTGCAAGAGGAGTCTGTTGAGCAAGATTTACTGCATGTACATCTGCCCCATGTTGTATGAGGCAAATAACAACAAGCCTGTGTCCCTCTCTTGCCGCGAAGTGAAGCGGTGTCATGCTGAAGTTGTTTTTCGAGTCAACAAAGGCATTATTCTCCAGCAGAATCTTGACCACATCCAACCTTCCTTTTTGGGCCGCCTTGTGCAAGGCGGTAGATCCCAGGGAATCGACTTCGTTAACCTTCTCACCCTCGTTAATCAATGACTCTACCAGACTCCCGTTTCCTTTGAAAGCCGCCTCGTGAAGCGGGATGACTTTCTTTATTGTCTTGCCGTCTGTTTCGGGCTTTACTTTTTTGAGGATATTATCCAATGTGCGGGGAAAAAAGAAAACAAGTACAACAAAAACCAAGGCCAGAATTACAAATAAAACCGCAAAAGATACATGATGCGTCTTTTTGTTTCTCTCAAGCATTGATTGCTCATGCAGGGCGGCGCCTGTTCTAATATTCCTGATCGGTTCCTCCACCGTTTTCTGTGAAATGATTCGCCCCCGGGGCCTCCGGAAGTCGCCCAAAGTTGGCACTCGCTCAAAAGTCCTGGTGGGAGGCAGCTTTATCTCGGGAGGTTTGACTTTTTGGGGGGCGGATTTGACATTTAAAGGGGCAGACATGAATGAAGTTCTCTTTATCGGGGAATCATTTTTTTTCTCTGTGTTTATTTCCAGTGATTTTTTTAGTTTCAGGCTGGATTTCCCTCTTGTTCTTCCTGTTACTATCCTTAATCTCTTTTTAATACTCCTTGCCGAATCGGGACGATCCCCCGGGGATACATTCAGCATTGACATGATTAAACTGTTTATTTCACCGGGAACTTCCGGATTAATTTCAACTATTTCCCTTAAAGGTCGCCCGTCGCCGGATACCTCCGCCGGATTCACGCCCGTAAAGAGATAATACATAATAGCTCCGAGAGAATATAAATCCGTGCTCTTGCTGATACCCTTCCCGCTCTGCTCCGGGGCGGCAAATCCCCTTGTGTTTTTAAAAACATTGTATTGATCCGATTTGAAGACATCGGCAAATCCGAAGCTCAGTATAAATGTATTTCCATATTCGCTGTTACCGGAAGAAAGCACAGAGGCGGAAGGATCCTGGATGAATACATTGGCAGGCTTTAAATTACCACAAAGCACAGACGGGTTCTCGGAGTGCAAATAATCCAGAGTATCAATCATTTGAAGGAAATAGTCCGTAGCGGCTTCAACCGGGAAAGGCTTTCCCTGCCAATCCTCCATCAATTTCTCCAGGCTCTTACCCTTGATAAATTTTCTTATTATATAAAATGCAGCCTCATTTTCATCGGCATTTTCCGTTATAAAACAGTCGCTCATCCGGGGAAGGCCTTTATTAAACAATCTTGATAAATCGCCGGCTTTGTTCGTAAATTTTCTTATTAAGCTCGCCCTGTCGCCGGGATTTTGAAATGATATCCTTATTTCTTTTATGATAACCGGCTCAACCAGATGCGTATCATTTGCAAGGGCGGAAGTCTGTCCGGAGTCGAATTCGAGTATTTGTTGTATCTCGTACTTGTCATGAAAGACAGTCCCTTTTTTTATTCCACCCTCAATAAAACTCTCACCGCATCCGGCACAGAATCTCGATGCGTCATCGTTTTCTTGGCCACATACCAGGCAAAATTCAGGCATTCTAATCACCAACCAATTTTACTTCCCAAACCTTACAAATACTACGTCCCTGTCCCCTACGACATAATCCTTTCCCTCGAATCGCATAGCTCCCTTATCGCGGATGTCGTGAAGAGAGCCGATTTTCACAAGCTCCTGCGCCTTTATGACTTCGGCTTTTATGAAACTTTTCGCCATATCGGTATGTATCTTCCCCGCCGCTTCAATGGCGGTTGATCCTCTTATAAGGCTCCAGGCTCTGACTTCTTTTTCGTTTCCCGTATAGAATGTTATAAGGTCCAGTATGTCGTATGCCGCTTTTATTACATGGGGAAGTCCCCATATGGTAAGCCCCAATTCCTCGGCGAACATTTCGGCCTCATCCGGTTCGAGTTGAGCTAATTCACCTTCCAGTTTTGCACAGACAGGAATAACGAGAGCGCCTCTTTTTTGGGCATGAGATTTCAACTTTTCCCTGAACGGATAGTCATCGCCGGGGATATCTTTTTCCGATATATTGATAATATAAAACATCGGTTTTAATGTAAGAAGAGCAAATGACTTGATGATTTCCTTTTCATTCTCCGACAGCTCCGTATTGCAGGCAGGCTCTCCATTTTTTAACTTTTCCAGAATTTTGTCCAGTATGATGAATTCTTTTTTATATTTTTTTTCACCCAGTTTCACAGAGCGCTTCCGCTTTTCATGTGCCTTCTCCACAACCTCAAGGTCTGCAAGCGTCAACTCGGTTTCAAGTGTTTCGACTTCATCAATGGGATCAAGTTTCCCCGACGAGAATGGAATTCCCGGGTCGTCAAACCCTCTTAATATCATTGCAATGGCATCCACTTCCCGTATATGAGACAGGAAACGGTTTCCCAGCCCCTCGCCTTTGTGTGCGCCCTTGATAAGCCCGGCCACGTCAACAAATGTAACGTCGGCGGGAATTATTTTCTCCGCCCCATACACAGGCTTCAGCTTGTCAACCAGCGGATCCTCTATGGGAACCTGTCCCCTGTTTGGCTCTATTGTTGAAAATATATGAGGAGAAACCAGAGCGGATTTCCCCGTCATAGCGTTGAAGAGTGTTGATTTCCCAGCATTGGGAAGTCCCACTATGCCTATTGAAAGACTCATTTAACCTAACCACCACTTTATGAGCGCCTTTTCGAAACGGCGACTCAGTTTCTTTGTTCTGGGATATATGCAAACAGCGTATCCGTGCTGCCCCGCTACTTCGCATGGAATCATGCCTGTGAATTGATATAGACCGTTGGGTTTCGTGTCGGTAACATTCATCCATACCCTTTTTCCTTCATAGATGTCGCCCTTCCTGTCCATCGCGCCATGAAAAAGCGCCACGTTTACGTCGTCAGGCTTTATTTTTCCAAGGTTCACCATTGCATTTACCTCGAGATCGTTATCGACATGAATTTCTGTCCGGAGATCTGCATATACACTTGATATATAAACATCGTCCCAATTTTCCCTGATAAACTTCTTCCATGTTTCCATTTTTCGAACCATTTCCAAGTTGTCTTTGGTTAGTTCCTCCCATTGTTTGTTGGCGGGATCGTATATAAGCTCAAAATATTCCTTCAGCATCCGGTTTGTGTTAAAGAATGGGCACAGAGCGCTGATCGATTCTTTCATTATCTTGATCCATCCTCTGGGAAGACCGTCAACACCACGGTCATAAAATGTTGGTACGACCTCTTTTTCCAGGATTTCATATAGGGCGAGAGCTTCCACTTCATCCTGGTACTTGTGTTCGCTGTATTCTTCGCCGCTTCCTATGGCCCATCCGTCGCTTCCGTTGTATCCCTCGCACCACCAGCCGTCAAGAACACTAAGATTGAGACCGGCATTTGGACAAACTTTCATTCCGCTTGTTCCACTTGCTTCAAGAGGTCTTCTGGGTGTATTTAGCCAGACGTCAACACCCTGTACAAGGTATCTGGCAATTTCTATATTGTAGTCCTCTAAAAATACCACTCTTCTTCTGAATCCGTCTTTGTTTGCAAGATGCACAATTTCTTTTATCAATGCCTTGCCGTTATCATCCTTGGGGTGAGCTTTTCCCGCAAAAATGATCTGTACAGGACAATCTCTGTTATTGAGGAGTTTATCAAGCCTTTCCACATCTGAGAAAAGCAGGGTTGAGCGTTTGTATGTTGCAAACCTGCGGGCAAACCCGATAGTGAGAGCCTGCGGATCCAGCAACTCCTCACAGTGAGTTATGGCGGAATGTGACGCGCCCCTTCTCTCTAACTGCTCTTTAACCTTTCGGCGAGCAAATGCGACAAGTCTCTCCCTGAGTCTCTCCTTGCTTCTCCACAACTCGGATTCCGGCACATTGTCAACTTTCTCCCACAATTGCTTATCCATTGGATTATCAAGAACCTGCGGGCCGATATACCGGTCAAACAGCCTTGACATTTCATCGGAGATCCATGTATTTGTATGAATACCATTGGTAATATGTCGAAGCGGGACAAGTTTATCGGGAAGATCCGGCCAGAGGTCTCTCCACATTTCACGTGAGACTTTTCCATGAAGTTTGCTGACTCCGTTACACCTATCGGCAAAATTAAAGGCCAAATAAGGCATAGAGAAGCTCTCGCTCATATCTTTAGGGCGAAGTCTTCCAAGCCCTATCAAGTGGCCAAGTGTAATTCCGAGCTTATTGCTATATTCTCCAAAATATTTCGCAATCATTTGAGGCGGAAACAGGTCAATACCCGCGGGAACAGGCGTATGTGTAGTGAAGTTACTGCTTGCGGATACAAGATCCCTTGCCTCGCTAAATGACAAATTATATCTTTCCATCAATATCTTTGCTCTCTCGAAAACGAGGAAAGCCGAGTGTCCCTCGTTCATATGGAATACAGTGGGCTCTAACCCCAGCGATTCCAGAGCGCGGACGCCGCCGATACCCAGGAGTATCTCCTGCCTAATTCTCATATCCAGGTCGCCGCCGTATAATTTATGCGTGATCTCCTGATCTTCGAGAGAATTGACTTCGATATTTGTATCAAGTAGATACAAAGATACTCTCCCGACCTTGACCTCCCATATCTGTGCATATACAACCCTGCCGGGAAATTCAACTGCGATCATTACGGGCAGGCCGTCTATTCCACGTTTCAAAGTTATAGGAAGGTTCTCGAAGTCATTGTCAATGTAAAATTCCTGTTGCCAGCCGTCAATGTTGAGATATTGTTTGAAATATCCATATCGATATATCAGCCCGACACCTACAAGCGGGATTCCTAAATCGCTTGAGGATTTCATATGATCTCCCGACAGCACGCCGAGTCCGCCGGAATAAAGACTCAGGCATTCATGGAGCCCGAATTCGAATGAGAAGTATGCCACTTTTCCCTTGAATTTATCTTTATAATTCTCATCGAACCATGTCGAAGCTTTCAGGTATTCCTGCAAATCATTATAAACTTTTTCCATGTGATGTAAAAACGCTTCATCCCCAATAAGTTCATCGTACCTTGAAGCGGAAATCTTCCCCAGCATTGCAATGGGATTGTGATTCGTCTTCTCCCATACATCGTTATCAACCCATCTGAACAGGTCTATTGCATCCGGTGTCCAGGTCCACCAGAGATTATATGCAATTTTCAACATCGGTCTTAATTGATCCGGAATGTTTGGTAATATAGTGTAACGCATTATTTTCTTCATATGCTTCACCTCTGCTGTTGCAAGTTTTTGTTTCTGTGATATTCTCGAGTTCTGCCATTTATTATTCCAGAAGGTTGGGATTTTATCCTTTTCCTCGCTTCAGCCTTCTTAGCGCAAAGAATGCAGAGTATCAGGTAAAATTACAAAATTAACAATATATTAACACTGCAAAATTGATTGTATTTACAATTGTATGTTAATATATAACCATGAAATTAAAAGTTTCAGGAACTTTGAGGCTCTGAATTTTTTACTATAATGGGCTTACAACTGACAGTAAAGATAAGAGGGGATAAAGAACATGCATATAGAGAAAACCGGGCAAACACATATAACAAATAATCAAAAAAAGGCGGAGAGGAAATCGGTCTCCAGGATGCCGATAGATTCCTTTGTGAAATCTACGGGTGGAGAGAAAGAATTTCAAAAAATCGACATTAAACAAGTTTTTTTTGATAAAGGTGATGAGATAACCGATAAATTCAAGGAATATGGCTACTCAGAAATGAGTGATCTTGTTACAGGAGAAAAAGTAGTTACTTTTAGAGCGAACTTTGATCACAATTGTAAAAAAGGTGAATCCTATAGTAAAGTAATCCCTGCCGGGGATGGCACATTCTCTTTTATCAGAGAGCAAAAAGATGTTAAAGCCGGGGATGCTGAAAACAAATATTACCTGGTAAAGGCGAACGAGGATGGATCTATAAAAAAGGAAATTTTTCTTCAAGAAGCTGAAGACTTCAAAAACCTCGATATACAAGGGTCTCCTGATGGAAGAGTTGTGGTGATAACGGAAGAGAAATACATGTGCTTTTCTCCTGATGGGAAGGAAAGCTGGTCAAAGAAAAGGCTTGATTGTAAAGCCCGGAATATAATTAATTTTTCTCCTGATGGAACTGTCTTTATAATGGAGCTAGATTCCGATTTTGATGGGAAAAACAATATTATTTCCGCAGTAAATCCCGACGGCGGTATTCGATGGAAAAAGCAAGTTTCTTCAAGTATGATGGATACTGATGAAAAGGGAAATCTGTATGTACATGATTTTAATAATTCTTATAATGTTATCCATACTGACGGTACCGGGAAAAAACCTATAGTCTTTCCTGAAAACCTGAGAATAGAATCTTTAAAGGTTGAAACAAACGGGAAGGTTATCGCTCTTTGTGGTTCTGTTTCTCCAGCCCCGTCTCCGGGAGCGGGCATGTTCAACCATGACTCCGGAAAATCTATTGCAATTTATGATGGATTTTCTGCTCTGAATCCCCGGTCTTCCGGCAAAAACAAACAGAAGAGCGAAGTTAAGACTCTTACTATAGGGGAAGGAAGCGCCACCGATATTGCCCTGGGGGATGCCGGCTCCTTCTATGTTATTAATAATAAAGCTTATCTTGAGGATCAAATTGTTTCTTATGCTCCCGATGGAAAAATAAAATGGCAAATAGACCTGCCTCTAAAATTAAAAAATATGGCCAAAACTAATGTGAATGTGGGAAAAGACGGTAATATTTATTTGTCAATTAACAAAGTGGATGAAAATGGTGATATTCCTGATTCATATAAGAAAGCATTTCCTCCTGACTTTGAAAAGAAAGGGAATTTTGATTTTAAGGGTATCAAGTCCCTTGTAGTTTGCATCTCTCCGGACGGCAAGGCTCTCTATCAGCACAAAATTGAAAAGGATAAGTTTGAGAAAAACAAACCTGCCTTTCTTGCAAATGGTGATGTTGTGCTTGTAAGCGACCGGGATAAAGTTCATTTTATTTCAAGAGATTTGGAAAAAACAAGAAAAACAATCTGGGGAAAAATGGAAGGTATAACTCAGGATAAAACAGAGGCAGTTGAAAGAAAAGACAAAAAAGAAGAAGGATTGACAATTAAAGTTGACAAGAAGAAAAAGGTTGTAGATATCGGCGGGGTAAAATTGCAGATAAAGTAAAAGATGAAATGCAAAAGTCACTATTCACCGCTTTCTGCTTCGTTAATAAGTCGCTGAAGCGACTTGAGTTCGCGATGATAATCACCTCAAGCAAAATTCCTTCCTAAAGCCGCTTCATCGGCTTTTTTGAGGAAATACTCTCAATATAAATGCGTAACTCCTGTTTCAAATAATTTCAACCACCCTATCACATATCTCATCCACCAGTTTCTCAGTTGATTCGATATCAGGTCCTTCTGCCATTACCCTCACAAGAGGCTCCGTGCCTGAAGGACGAACCAGGATGCGGAATCTGTCCCCTGTCTCATCCTGCTTTTTTTGCAGGTATTCCCGGAAAGAGGGAGCATTCATTATCTTATTCTTGTCTTTAACTTCGACATTTTTCAGGATCTGCGGAAAGACTTTCATCATTTTTCCAAGTTCGCTCAGCTTCTTGCCTGTTTTCTTCATTGTTTTCAGAAGCATAATCGCCGTAATGATACCGTCTCCCGTTGTGTTATATTCCAGGAAAATAATATGACCCGACTGCTCACCTCCGAGAATCGCTCCCCGTTTTTTCATCTCTTCAAGGACATACCTGTCTCCCACATCTGCGCGAATCATTTTAATCCCGGTGTTTTTTAACGCATTTTCAAGTCCCAGGTTGCTCATAACCGTTGTTATCAGGAAGTTATTGTCAAGCTTATTCTCATCGAGGAGACTTCGTGAAAACATATTCATCATCATGTCGCCGTCAATAATTCCACCTGTCTCGTCAACCGCAATCATCCTGTCGGCGTCACCGTCAAAAGCGATACCTGCATCGAACCGCCCTGTTTTCATCATCTCCTGTAAGAATTCCGGATATGTTGAGCCACATTTTACATTTATATTGGTTCCGGTGGGGTGCGAATTGAATACAACGAGATCCACCCCCAGGTCAGCTAGAACATCGGGGGCAATTCTTGAAGCCGCTCCGTTGGCACAGTCCATCGCCACACGGATACCGTCGAAGTTCATTCCGGGAATCTCTTTAAGATAGGCTTCGTAATAAAGAGCGGAATCGTATCGTTCGTAAATTCTCCCTACTTTATCTCCAACAGGCAGGTCCTCCTGGATACCACCGGCTTTAATTATAGATTCTATTTTTTCTTCCATCTCATCTGTCAATTTGAATCCGTCACCGGTAAAGAACTTAATGCCGTTATACTCAACGGGATTATGTGAAGCTGATATCACCGCTCCGCCGGTCAGGTTAAGATTCCTCACAAGGCAGGCTATTCCCGGTGTCGGCAGAACCCCCGCGAGGAGAACATCGGCTCCCATTGAGGCCATCCCACAGGCAAGCGCGCTTTCCAGCATTTTGCTTGATATTCTCGAATCCATGCCGATTATAAAAGTAGGCCTTTCAGTACAATTTCCGGGAATCATTTTCACAGCGGCACGCCCAAGGTTTAGCGCCAATTCCGCCGTAAGATCCCTGTTAGCGATTCCCCGCACACCGTCAGTCCCAAATAGCTTTGTCATATTGTCCTCCTTTGTAAGTTCACCGTAAAAACCATTTTGTTGGTTCTTTACAGGTTATTTTAATTCCTCCCGATGTCCCGCTCTTGAAGGCATGTAAAAGTAAGCGAAAATTTAAAGGGAGGAATTTCAGGATAATATGAGAAAACAAAGTTAGTTTTTTGATTGGAGGTAATCTCTTGGACAAGAGAATTAGGATCAGGATTGCCGTAGTTATCCCCCGGGGGGATGAGATTCTCCTGGTACGACACGTAAAAGGAGATCGTCAATATTGGCTTATTCCCGGAGGCGGGCTTGATTGGGGTGAGACAATTGAGGATTGTGCAAAAAGAGAAATCAAAGAAGAAACAAATCTTGATGTAAAAATAATAAAGCTCCTTTTTATATCGGAATCGGTGTCAAAAGAAGATGAGAGACACCTTATAAACCTTACTTTCCTTGGGAAGGCGTTAAACCCGGAAGACGAGATAAAAGTCTTAGATGATGATCGTATTGTCGAGGCAAGGTTTGTTCCGGTGAAGGACCTGGATAAGATCGAAATTCATCCTCCCATTGCACCGTTTATCGCAAGAGTTTTCCGTGACGAATTCAGGGGAAATACTTTATTTCTCGGAAACCTGTGGTCGTATTCTTTCAGGTGATGATTTTTATTGGGGAAGAAACTTAAAAAAAAAGTCTCTTCCCGCGCCCAAAGGGCACCCGCCATCTTCAAAAAACTTTAAGTTATATTTATTAAAATAAGCTAATCAATGCTCATATTTCATGTTTGTAGTGTTAACAAACCTCAGCGTGAGATCCACTGGTCCGATTTTTTCTTCGAGCATTGCCCTGAGCCTGAAATCGTAATTCTCATCAGGATCCCTGGGTGACAAAATCGTCGCTTCAACAAGCGTAACCCTGGGTGCTGCCTTGCCGCTTCGAATCTCCAGAATATCCAGGAATTTCCTCAGAGGCGTTTCTTTTCTTACTTCATCCCCATCTTTAGATCTGACATAATCAGGGTCAATCCTGGGAGTCCCCTCGATCATCGCCAGGCTGTCCAACTGCTTTACTTCTTTTTTCAATACTTCCGTGGCATCTCTTACAACCCTCTTGCTCTCAAGCGAATCAGCATAGAACAATCCCAGAATAAGAGCCATGACAGCCACAAGAGTCAGAGAGAGCCCGAAATGCACAATAAACTTTCTCGCCCCTGTGCTTTTGGGGGAAACTCTGAACCCAAAAATCGTAAATACTATAATCCCTGCCAGATTAATTGCCACAAGGTTAGCGAAACACAGGGCGAAGCTTCCCGAGAATATCTTAAAATAGCTTGGCAAGTTCTGTGCAAGTGAGGGATCTTTAATAGTCTTAAAAAGGAGACACAGGCCTATTCCGGTAACTGCAAGGGGAGGTATAAGCGAGACCGCTATCGCCACACCTGCAAGACTGGAAGCAACCTTTTTCTCTGATATCGCGTATGCCCCGGCGGCTCCCGCCGCAAGCCCTATGCCGATGTCCAGGATATTCGGGCTTATTCTGCCGATGATTTCGCTTATATTCAGCGAATCGGTAACAGTCGGGATAAGGGATGCAGTAACACAAGCGACAATAATTGACACAGCCACTCCCATAATAAGCGTTTTCAAAGACCTGGCAAGAAGAATAACATCGCCCCTGACAACACCCATTGCTGTTCCCATGACAGGATTCATCAGGGGGGCGATGATCATAGCACCGATTATCACCGCCGCGCTGTTGTTAAGAAGACCGAAGGTTGCAATTATACAGGAAAGCACCGTTAACACATAATATTGCGCATTCCCCATTGCATTTGTGTCAACCTCGTAATAAACCTCTCTTCTACGATCTTCACTTAAAAAGACCCTCTCTCGAAGTTTTTTCAAAGTCTTATCAAGAATAAGGGTGCGGTTCCCTTTTGAAACAATGTTCCCGGCCTTTTGTATCAGGTTTGTCTTATTTTCTTTTTTTGAAATTGGTTCGTTGGTCATGATTAAACATTCTTTTCCATTGTCGCCTGCAAGCTGTTTCCGTTGCTATTATGGTGGGGGAGGCGTCCCGCCGCCCAAATAACTATACATTATTTTCGAGAAATAGCTTAACCTGTTTCCAATAAATCCTTTCTCTTTATCGTCAATCTCTCACCCGTTTGTAGCGGACATTGGGGATTAACTTTGGAATGCTTTTCAACAAAGATGATCTTCTTCCTCTCTACTCTTTTGCATCTATTCAGACCACCCCAGGATTTGTGTGGAGGCTGGTCTCCCGACCAGCCTAAAACGTTGTGAAATCAAGGTTTAGAAATCCCCCACAAAAAGGGGTTGAATAGTTACGCCAAAACAAACTAATATATTCACCAGAGTGTAAATTTATTAAGAAATCATTTTAATCTTTTAACATCCTGTTAACAAGTGTAACAAAACGTTAATTGACATATTTAAAACATATTGCTATTATGATATGCAAAGGATAGTATTAGATAATATTATCAGATAAATTTAAGGAGGAACAAAAATGGATTCTATTAGTGCAGCTGGTAACCAAATTGCAAATATCTTGAGTAAGCCTTGCAACACCGGTACCACAAAAAAAGGTAGTACGCTTGGTAATGAGTGCAAGGGGAATGATAAAACGAAAGATAAGGTTTCTTTATCGGATGAACTCCTGGAGGATATCAACATGCCGGAATCAAAAATTAATGCACAGGAAGCTGATACTTCCCGCTCAATCAGAGGATAGCCCATAACTGGGACTTAAATAATATAAGACAATATATAATAGGTGTATATCTAAGTTTGTATTTTTACTTTGAAACCAGGGGGTTTCTTTTTTTTTGTTTTTTCAGAATGCCATTATACAAAGGAATAGAGCAATAAAATCAAATCAAAAAGGTCATTTTACATTTAAATTGATTTCTTGCTTGAAGAGGATATTGATTCTTTTGAGAGAATAAAACTTCATCGTTTACCATAAAGAGGAGGCAGAAAATGTTCGGACTTTTCGGCAAGAAACCAAAATTTAAACTTCAGGAGAAAATGGAGGTTGAGTTAGAATTCTCAATTCCTGACGGACTCAAAAGTTACTTCTCCAAAGTAATGGAGGTTTCAAAGAAAAGAGCCACATTTGCCACTCCAAAAGAGGGCAATAGGTATGTTAGTATTAATCCCAACGATATCATAAAAATTGTGGTTCTTATTGAGGATACAATTTTCGAAGTTAATCTCAAGGTAACTGCTTCAATGGACAAAGAATTCGAAGCTCTTGTATCAAAAAATGTAAACAGGTTTGACACGATACTAAAAGACAGGAAAAAGAACGAGGAAGTTAAGCTTGAGGTTGAGGTTCCCCTTGACTTCAGAGCGATCACCACATCGCATGTTCAACGTGCGACAACAAATATAATCACAAAAGAATACATTGACATGGTAACCAATCTCCCTATTCCGGAAGGGACCGATTTGAAGTTGTATTTCAAAATTCCTGAAACTCCCGTCATTGAGACCGAAGGCAAAGCGACAGAAAATGAGCCTCTCAAGGAAAGCAAGAAGAGTAAAACAAAGATTACATTCCCTGAAAAGGTTACTGAATCAGATGTTTTCAAAGATATTGAAAAATATGTTTTGCATTTCCAGAGGCGGGAAGAGAGAAGGAAAGAACTCGAAGAAAGCCAACAGGAAGGCGAGCTTCCACCGACAAATAAAAAATAACCGATAAAACTTGAGTTTTAATTTTGTATAATTCAAAATACAATCCTGGACAGGAAGGCCTGTCCTTGATTTTTTAACCCGGATTAAAAGGGGAACGTGAAATGCCAAGTAATAAAAAAATTTTGTCTTTCCTTTTTATTTTTATCACATTTTTTATGTTTACAGTTTTTGCGGCCAAACATGTTGTGGGAGTGGAAAACGATAATGATAGTATAAATAATTTGCTATCAAAAATAAGGAACACAATAAACACAGAAAACGGGTTCAAACAACATGATTCCAGAATGAAAGCCTGGAAAGAAAATGTCTATGAGTCAGAAATTCTCCTTGATGATTTACTGGAGATAGTCAAGAATTCGGAAAGATCATCAGATAACATCAAATTCCCCGGTGAAAACCCATTCAGGGAAATAAGAGATAATCAATGGAAGAGCTTTCGTTTTCTTATAAAATACCGCAATTTTATATTCGATACCGTCAAAGAGATTGACAAAGATAAATACAGAGAAACTAAAGCATTATCCGGAAGAGTCGTTATTGTAGCGGATTCATTCAGAAGAGACGCTCACCTTGGAAAGGGCGGGGATCTTGAAAAAGTATTTAACATTCAAAAAAGTGTAAAAGAATTGGAAGAAAGAGTTAAGAAGGCAAACTCGATTGAAGCGGTCAGAAAAATTCTTAACAATGAGATAAAAGCTACACAGGAAGCTTTCATCGATCTGAAAAAAATAACGGATGATCTCAAGATTCTTAACAGGCAATTCCGGATGATAAAGAAATATTATGAAACCGGGAAATCCTTGCCGCAACCACTCAACCCACAACCACCGACAGATGAAATAAGTGAAAAACCGACACCCGAGTTCACGCCCTCAAGAACACCTGCCGCCGATAAAACACCACAACCCGCCATAAAGAAAACACCCAGGCCTTCACCCAAACCCACACCCAAACATACTCCCGCACCGAAGCCGGCACCCGGAAAGAAGCTCGATCTTGAAATAGGTTGGAGCGACGGGTATCCATATATCGGAAAGAAAGTAAAATTCTGGATTGTAAAAGTGGATAACGGCAGGAGACCTTATCAATTCAAGTGGTTCATGAACGGAAAAACTATCGGAAAAGGCTCAAAAACAGTACATACATTCAAAAACGACGGCAAGTATGAATTAAAAGTGATTGTAATAGACAGGAATAGAAGAAAAGCTTCAAAAACCCGGCAATTTATCGTGTCAAAAAAGGATCTTAATTTCAAATACGGCTGGTCTCCCGGGTTACCTGAAAAATCAGGAAAAATCAGATGTTTTGTCAGGGATCTTTCCGGGGGCATTCCGCCTTATAAGATAAGATGGAGCATGGATGATAAAATTGTCGGAACCGGCACTAAAGGAATATTCAACTTTCCCAACGCAGACAGGGCAAATTTATCAATATCAGTTATGGATTCCCGGGGAAAGGTAAAGATGGGATTCCATGAAATAAAAGCTGACAACAATCCCCTTGATTTCAAATTCTGGTGGACACGTTCAACCCCGATTGCGGGACAGACTGTAAGATTTGGCGTAAAGGATATAAAGGGTGGATCTGCGCCATATAACATAAGATGGAAAATGAACGGCAAGGTTATAGGAACCGGAGAAAAAATCAGATATAAATTCGATAAGACGGGAAAGAATATTCTTGAAGTTGAAGTTTCGGATTCCAAGAGGAGAACAAAGACGGGAACAAGAATTTTTGACATTGGCAGAAGACCCGGGAAATAGACATCAATAAACACATTATGAGGACTATATTCAGATCCCCCCATGAATGGTAAGTTTTTTAGTCATTCCGAAACCTGTGCTAAACTTGTTTCAGTACTTGTTTCGCAATCTAAAAACCAACTATATCAACCCAGATCCTGAAACGAGTTCAGGATGACGTCTTCAGGATGACTTGCCGGGGGTTTGAATTTTTACAAAAATACATTATGAGGGAGTATGGAAATGAAAAAGACTATTTCAATCTTTTTATTCGCTATAATTATTTTTTCCCTTGCAGCAGTCCCACTCAAAGCCCTGGCCTCCGACCAGGAGCGGGTTGATGTTCTTATTTATTTAATAGACAAGAATATCAACAGGGAATTAAAAGGGAATAAAGTCAAAACGAGATTAATGAGTTGGAAATATAATATAGATAACACCATTGAGAATCTGAACGAGCTTCTATCGGAGGTCTCAAGAATAAAGTCCTCCGGGAAAAAGGCCGATTTACCCGAGCGAAGCGGAATTTGGCTGACTCTTAAAGATAAAGAAAAAAATTATTATATATTATCTCAATACCGGGGAATTCTTGGAGGTCTCAAGAGACATATTGAAAAGGGAGATGTCCAACCCGGCAGCGAGCTGGTCGATTTAATCGATAAAAAGATAAAAGAAATGAAAGAAATGATTAAAAAGAGGGAGCCTCTTGTATTACTTGATAAAATGGAAATAGAAAGCCGGATGGAGACGCTGAAGGAAGATATATCCGACGCCGGGAGAGAAGATACAATAGAATCCATCCAAACTCAGCTCAATTATTCCAGTCCGATAAATAAGGAATATAAGCAGGAGATATCGGATTTAAAAAAACTCCACAGGCAATATCGTCGAATATTGGCATATAACAGGGGTAAAGCTGAAAAGCCCAATTCTTTAGCATTGGAGATTCCGAAGGATAAACCTGATGAAAGGAAGCATTCGGATAGAAAAATCAGATTTTCCACATACTGGGGAAAATCAAATTACATCTGGAGAGAATTAAAAGTCGGAGAGTGGATTTATCCCAAGATGCAAAACGTATCCGGTGGATCTCCTCCATATAATTATACATGGATACTGGACGGGAGAGTTATCAGCGGAAGTCCCGGTACGAACTATCGTTTCCGTAATCCCGGGATGCATTATCTTGTGTCCCGTGTCACCGATTCCCGGGGAAGATCTTCCTGGAACAGTTATGTATATAACGTTCAGGGCAGGAGTAATTTTAACTTCAACTATACGGTCAGTGATTCATCTCCACAACGGGGCGAAACTGTCTATTTCCGAATCAATAATACGTATGGAGGCAATTACCCTTATTACTTCAGGTGGGAGATGAACGGCAGGGAGTTTGACTCCGGTAAATATGCAAATTATAGATTCCGCGATCATGGCACATACCGCCTCAAGGTCATTGGTAGAGACAGCTATGGAAAAACAAGGACACAGGAGAGGACATTTTATGTAGGAAGCAGCGGGCAGATATCTTTCGACCTGCAGGCAAACGACAACACCCCGTCGCTCGGCCAGTCCGTCCAATATAAATTCAGAAATATCAGGGGAGGTTCGTCTCCCTATCGTTATAGATGGAGATTCAGCACGGGACAAACCGGAACTTCACAAATATTTGCATACAGGTATAATAAACGCGGCACTTATGTTCTAAGGGTAACAGTTTATGACAGATACAATCGCAGTGCCACGAGGTCTTACACTTACAGGATTGCGGGAGGGTCATCCTCCTTGCGGGTAAGAATGAAATATTCCACAGACCGTCCCAGAATAGGTCAAACCATTAACCTGAGTGTGAGTTCCCGGAGCGGAGGCATTTCTCCTTTCAGGTATGAATGGTATGAAAACGGGAGAAGATTCGCAACCGGGTCAAGTATCAGGCGAGTCTGGAACAGGGCAGGTACATATAGGGTAGCCTTGAAGGTGATTGACTCAACCGGTGCATCCGCCAGAACCGAGCACAATTTCACAGTCACCTCCGGGGGTAGTATTAATTTCAGTGAATGGTTCAGCACATCAAGCCCGGGAGTCGGACAGACAATACAGATGAGAGTCCAAAATTTGAAGGGTGGAGTTGCCCCATACACATATTACTGGGAAATGAATGGAAGAAGAATAAGCACGGGCTCCACGGCAAGTTACCGCTTTGCAAACTCCGGCAGACATAAATTGAGAATTACTATTAAAGACAGAATCGGAAGAACCAGGACGAGGGAAAAATATTTTAATATATCCTCCCATTCGTTGCACTGCAATTTTTCCTGGAGTAATAATGCCCCCCGTGTCGGTGATACCGTCACATTCAGGGCTACAAGTGTAAGTGGCGGAGTATCGCCGTATAGATACCGATGGTTGATGAACGGGAGACCTTTCAGCAATTCCGCAACGTCATCTTACCGTTTCAACAGAACCGGTACTTACCGCATGACCGCCGAGGTCAGGGATAACTCGGGTAAGATAAAAACAACAAGTCATACATTTAACGTCCATAGCCAATCCTCCTCATTGAGTTTCAGTATAAGGGCAAGTAACAGCAGTCCGAGAGCCGGACAGTCGGCAAGCTTTAGTGCAGTGAATATCACAGGTGGAACAGCGCCCTATTCCGTTTCCTGGAGAATGAATAACGCCGGTATCGGAAGCGGCACAAACTCTTCATACAGGTTCAGCCGCTCAGGCACATATCGATTGACGGCAACTGTCAGGGACAGAAGAGGAAGGACAAAGACAGTTTCAAGGACATTTAACGTGCAGGGTCAAACCACTCCGTTGAGTTTCAGTATAAGGGCAAGTAACAGCAGTCCGAAAGCCGGACAGTCGGCAAGCTTTAGTGTAACGAATCTCAAAGGCGGATCTGCCCCGTATTCCGTTTCCTGGAGAATGAATAACGCAGGCATCGGAAGCGGCACAAACTCTTCATACAGGTTCAGCCGCTCAGGCACATATCGATTGACGGCAACTGTCAGGGACAGAAGAGGAAGGACAAAGACAG
>JAIORV010000023.1 GCA_021107945.1 Vulcanimicrobiota bacterium
TCAGGAGATTCAATCGTTTTCAGGGCAATCCGGCGTCCCTGAGAAGTATGATAGCGCCGTTCCGTAAAATGATGACAAACTAAATTACGCGGAGTATACCACAGAGAACACAGAGAGCACAGAGATTTTATCCGGGATTCTCCTTGTTTTAATAACCCCTGCGGTGAATAGTTACGGTACACTATTCCAAATAATTTATTAGCTACCCAAAAGCTCCTTGCCAGTGAGTATTTCCACCTCTATATCCCCCATGCCCTCATCGGCAATCTCTTTTCTGAATCTGTCTATCTTTGAAAGAGGCGTTTCGTAAAAGTTTTCACTTATGGTTGAAAACAAGACTTTACTCGCGTTTGTTTCTCTTGCCGTCACCTTGTATTTCTCGAACTCGTCCCTGGTCGAAAAATCCCTGTCCTTGATTAATCTGCCCATCTTTGCCTCGCCTATCACTATCTTGCCGTCAACAAGGCATATTACATCTATCTCCATCTCGCTGTTTTTCTTCTTCAAACTCAACTCGGGACAATAAATAAAGCTCTCATCTGCATCCCTGAAAAGGCGATACAGAGTCAAAACCGTTGCAATAACACCGCCAAGATAGCCGTCACAGACAACATGATTAAGCCTGTATGCGCTCGGAAGCCTCAGGGGGGTAATATTTTCCCGTCCACATCCCCTGCATATGTATTTCTCGTTCACTTCTCTCATATAATAAAAATCTTCATAATTGCAATGCTTGCATTTAAAGATAAATCCACGGAGTAATATTCTTTTCGAGAGCATAAACAGAAGCTCTGCGGATGTCTCAACAGAATTATAATCACCACACCTCGAAATTATTCTTCTGACGGCATTGAAGAATTTATTCCGGTAATTCACCATCTTTTCCATCAAGGGAATTGCATAAGGTTTCCTCAGGAAATCCCCTGCCTGTACAAGGTCATCAAACAAACTCAGGAATGCACCTGATCTCCCCGGTCTTACGGAATATCCCGATTCCCGGAATACCTCAATGAGAAGATTTTCAGGATCCGGTAATATGAGGTGATTTTCTGTCATTTCATCATTCGGTATAATAGAGAATGCAGATGATATATCCTTGCCCGCTATACGAACCCTGCAATCGGGGTTAAACCTGGAAATAATCCTGTTGAACCGGCCATTGTCAGGAATGAGATAGCCCTGTTTTCTTCCGGATTCATCACTAATTTTCACATCGCATATTCTCTTGCCGTCAATATTGTCCGGCAATTTAATATCCCAATTCCCTCTAAACCCATCGGGGAAGACATGCGTGACTTCATTTTCATGGAATCCAAGGCGGGAGAGCTTTTCCATTGGCGGATGGGTGGAGAGAGGAAGCTTCAGATGATGCGCCCTTTCATCGGTTGATTTTATAGCTTTTTCCATTTCAAGAAAAATGTCCCGGTTGTCTTTCTGGAACTTGTCGAATTCCCCAAGATAAAAACAGTTCAAGTTTTTTGCAAGTTTTTCTTTCAATGCGGGGCTAATGTCATTTGAATATGTTATGAAATCGGGGTCAAATTTGCCAAGGAAATCAACCCAGCTCTCATCAGCAAGTGAATCCCCGCCTTCCGCCGAAAAGGGAGCAAGAACAACGATACAGAACTCGGGCGGAGACATGCAAAGGTCAATCAACTTTTCAGGAAAAGAAGACTTCTCCCCCTTTCTCACAATGTGAGCGAGATGATACGGCCGATTGTAGAATGTAATTTTCATGATGTCAGATATTCTTTCTTTGAATTGTGATTATTCACCGCAGAGAACGCAGAGTTTTAAATAGTTTCCTGTTTGGACAACATGGGGCAGATGTCAAGATAGAGCAATAAATAAAATGTATTATAAATTATGTCATATTCCTCTTTTTTGATTCTCCAGATATTCGCACAGTATTCTCGGTAACAACGACGAATTTATTTACTATATAAGAAGAATATTTATTGAGTAATTCATTAATCATTTTGATTTTATTTGAGGAACGTTCGTCCTCCAATCTTAAAAGAATAATACCCTTATGGGCGATCTTTCTTCGAAATACCATTTCGCCAAAGTCTTTATCATTAGTTATAATTATTCTACTTTCATCATATGCTTTCTGTAGAATTGTTCTATCATCCAATCCTCTTGCTTTATCAAACACAGAAAAAACATCGTAATTCATTGACTCAAGCCACTTCGCTACCTTGGGACCTGTACATTCATCAACAAGAAATTTCATTTAAAGAGCCTTTCTATATATGGGCAAGTATGTGAAGCTATCCAGGGCTTCCGTGGCAAAAAGAAGGCATGCCATTATATCCTCACGAGATAAACCCTTGTATTCCTGAAGTATTTCTTCAACAGTTGCCCCTCTGCCCAAAATGCCCAGGATATATTGTACGGTCAGACGAGTACCCCGGATTATCGGTTTACCAACCATAATTCCCGGATCTACTTCTATTCTATTCAATAATTCATTCTTTTCCATTTTTAGACTCCTATTCTGTTATATTGCAGGCTGATCGGGAGACCAGCCGCTACTTAAATTGAAACCAGTCCCCACCCGGATCGGAAAATAGGGCGATGTTCCCGGTTTAATTCAATAACGTTTCCTGATGCGATTCGAATTTCTTTATCGCCCTTGAAACAATATCCTCGTTAATCTCATAAGCGATCCCATTCCTCTTCAAGTCCGCGGCGACCTTCAGCGTTATGAGGGAGCCTCCGAATGGATCCAGAACGGTCTCACCCATAAAACTGTATGCTTTAATTAGACGATATGGCAGTTCATAAGGGAACGGTGCTACATGCTCCCTGCCGTCGCCGCTTAACTGCGGTTTCATTAACCATACATCGGTATTCTTCAGAGATAGCCAGAATTCCTTATCCAGTTTTGATGCCTCTTTTTGCTCGTCGGTTACATGGGCATATTTCCTGGCCCCGGGTTTGTCGGGCTTATGGAATTCAAGAATAAATTCGTGCATATTGTTTATCAGGATTCCCCCGGGATACGGGTATGTTCCGAAGTGTGCTTTCACACCGTTTGTCTTATGCCATATAATATCCCTTTTAAACATGAACCCGATTTTTTCCATCAAGTCAATTGTCTTGCCCGTAAGATTGAGAGATTTGAATGTTTTTTTTATTCTTATTGGGAGGTTCATTATGTTTACAAATGCTTTTCTTCCGTGTTGAAGAACCCTGAAAACCTCTTTCCAGGTTTTGCCTATTTCTTCAAACCATTCGTCGAGGTCGTGAATATTGCCCAGGTCTGTCTCTTTCATCCCGGAATACATTTTTGCGTTGAAATATGGGGGTGATGTTACCATAAGGTGAACGGAGTTGTCGGCAATTTCCTTCATATTCCTGGAATCACTGCATATGACTTTTTGTGTCGTGTCGTTTATTTTAAAGACATTAATCCTGTCAACTTTTCCTTTTGATCCGGAGATTGTTTTAATCGTATCTTTATATTCCCTGAGATTATCAAGAGAAAGCCTGTATTGCCCACTGGCGGCGCGCTCGAAAGGCAAATGACCCGATTTAATCAGGTTGTGTATATGCTTCACATCGCAACACAGGTATTTCGCCGCCTCGACCGCCGAGAGGTAAGAACGATCCTGATAGTCAAGGGTGTTGTCAGGCTTATTTTTCAACATTCCATTTTTCACCTCGTTTATCCGACAGTGATTTTTTAACGCAGAGATCGCAGAGGATTATGGGTCGCGAATTTCAGTCTCATTATCGGGACGGGGACGTCCCTCCTACAGACGACCTCCGACTTCTGGCATCCGTAATCTATTATCTGCTGTCCATTCTCCACCATCCGTAATCCGACATCCGGCCTCTGTAATTCTTTGCGTCCTTTGTGGTCTTTGCGGTAAAAAAACACATCTGACCTCCGATATCCATGCTATGTGATGGTAGTTTCCCTCTCCCATTCCTTTCCGTTAAACAATTCGTGTAAAAACACGTTTACATGTCCCCATCCCACTGGAAATGACTCGGCCTTGCTCTCTCCGCCGATGCGGTTTCCTTCAATTGTGGGTATTTCGCCGATATTTAATTTAAGCTTCATCGCCCTTATGCTCATCTGATACTCGATGGGGAATTTCTGTTCGTCGGTGTTGAGTCTTTTGAAGACGTCTCTTCTCACCGCCCTGTAGCCGTTTATCGTATCATGAACGTAATCTTTCGTATTCCACAGCAGGTTTGCGGTGTATGTAAAAGATTGATTCACCCACGCCCTCCACCTGAAGAAATGATCGTCCTCCTCATTCCGGGATCCCCTCATAAACCTCGAAGCAATGGCTATGTCGCATCCGTCCTCGATTTTGGCAAAAAGAAGGGGAATGTCCTCAGGATCCTCATTCCCATCGGGGCTGAAATAAAGCAGCACATCTCCCTTTGTCTTCCTGAGTGCGACGCGAAAAGCTTCTCCCCGGCCTTTTATTTCCTGTTCCAGGACTCTCAAGCCTTTTTCGTCGAGGAACTCCCTTGTGCCGTCTGTGGATCCGCCATCTACTGCGACAACTTCATCGGCGGCCTCAAAGGGAATTTTGTCATAAAGCTCCTTTATACCGTCGATTTCATTGAGGGTTAGAACAATAAGTGTTTTTTTCATGTCATAAGTCCTTTTTTTTATTGCATAAGCCACAATGTCCGTAAAGAAAGTTGATGTGGTCTGAATAATTCCTACTAACATTATGTAAGACATTCTATGAATCAAATATTTGCAGACTGACTGGATATTATTGATGTATTGATAACGAATGCAAATATCAATGTCTATTTTAAGACTAATTCGAATTTATTTTCTGAAGCTTCGTTTCTCAGCTTCTCTATGCTTTTCTTTTGTCTTTTTGACAGCTTGGTTTCGTCGAAGCCTTCTTTTGAGGTAAGTTTTAATCGTGGAATGGGTTTGAATTGTTTATCATTTATTTCCACATTCTCTAAATTCGTGAATATCACCATTCTCAATAACCCATCTTTTATATCTGACATAGAAGGCAAATTACCTCTTTTTGTATGTTTTGCTTCTGTGATTAATATGTTATCATCAATTATTTCAACTTCATCAGGTACGAAATAATAAATTCCTCCAAGAAAATTATTAATTAAGATTTCCCCTTTTTCTCCCTCTAAATTTTCAGATGCCTGTAATGAAAGGCTTTCTCTTTTCTGTGCCTTTTCAGCCAAGTTTCTTGATAGGTTGATAAAACTTTCTCTTCCCTGTTTCAGTTTATTAATCCTTTGTTGAGCTTTTTCAATTGAGTGCATTTGAACTTCAAGTTTTTTTGAGATATTAACGTATGAATTTATTGCCATATCTCCAATCATGCCAACTTCATCAGTTTGTTTCAAATTCCAGTGCAAAGCATCGGATTGATAAGATATCAGATTGGTTATTTTATCTTTTATATATTTTAAGTCAAATCTTTGTCTTGTTATCTTGTTAGCATATTTTTTCATACTTTTTTTTGCATCAGTATAATAGGCAATGATAACATAGACCCCCAATAGGCTCATCAATGAAATAGTATCCCATTGCAAAAAGTCTCTATCACCATCTTTTCCCTCATCTTTAATTATAGGTATAATTGTGACTTTCTTGATTCCGAGACCCAATGTATTATATACCCTCTCATAAGGATAGGATCTTGTCCTTTTTGGAGAAACCCATCGACTCATACCCAATTCCATTTTATCATCAACTTTAAGAATAAAAGAAGATTCTTTTTCTAACGCGGTTTTTAAATCTGATAATTTATATTCCCTTAGTTCTTTACAGAGCAAACATCTATATTGTATCCCCTTTATTTTAGCAGAAATATTCATTCTTAAGTTATTTCTCCATTTCTATAAATTGCCTCGAATATATCATTATTATCATCAAGAAAACTCTGATCTGTTCCAAATCCTATTTTTTCACGAATAATTTCCTCCAACTCTCCCTTTATTTCAATGCCGATGCTATTTCTTCCAAGGTCCCTGGCAATCTTCAATGTTGTTCCGCTTCCCGCAAAAGGATCCAGCACTGTTTCACCTTTATATGAAAATAAGGTGATAATTCGATATGGCAGTTCTTTGGGGAAGGCCGCAATATCCTTCTCAAGTCTTGAACCGGGAAGTACATTCGTCATATTCCAAAGGGTCATGTACCACCGGTTATCCTGGAATTCTTTTATATTAACTTTTGAAGACTCCCTGACCTCCTGTGGTATTGATTTATATACAAACTTTCCTTTCTGGAAAATGATTATGCTTTCAAGCAAGTTGTCCGGATAATAATACATGGGAAACGGATGCTGAAGCATAACCCCGCTTCTTCTGCTTATTCTCAGGTAACCGTCAGGCTTTTTCCAAATTATTCTATCCCTGTACCTGAATCCCGCATTTTGAAATATTTTTGTTGCATCGGCAACAATGGGAAATTTTTCTCCTTTAACAAGCATATCATCAATATTAAGAACTGCGATCCTGCCTTTTTGCAATGTCCTGTATGTCTCTTTTGCCATTTTTTCAAGAATAGCGAGATATTGCTCATAGTCATCATATAATTCCTTATAGTCAAACGGGGCGTTGAAATAAGGGGGTGATGTAACCATGAGGTGGACACTTTCATCTTCGATTTCTTTCATACTTTCCGAGTTACCTATAATCAATTTGTGATGGGTGGGCATGGTTGTTACCCTCCTCCGGGTTTTGTATTCTATACTTTCGCAATTGTAATTCTGAGTATGTTAACATTTCCCTTCAAAATCATCAATTTTCAGGAGCATTGGGAGTGACATTTTGCACAGAAATTATTTTGACCCGTATTGGTCACCATGTTATAATTACAGGAGATGAGGGTATTGATTCTGTCAAATTCCCAGGAGGTAAATTACAATGTTTGACATGTCCCGAAGAATGAATTTAATAAATCTTATAAAAATTCTACCTGAAAAACAGATTGAAATGGCGGAAATTTATATCAAATCCATTATTTCCCAACTTAATGACCCTGTTTTGGTAAAATTACTGACAGCGGATAACGATGATGAACCACTGACGGCAGAGGAAATAGCAGAAGGTGAAGCTAATTGGCAAGCTTATCTTCGGGGTGAAGCTATAGACTTTGATAATTTCGCAAAGGAACTTTCCGATGGTGAATGAATTCAAGAACAAATGGAGGGTTTCCATTCCTATAGGAATAAAGAAAAAAATTAAAAAAATTCAGCCAAAAGAGCAGGCGCGAGTCAAGAATAAAATTTATGCCTTAAGGGATAGTGGAACGAGTGATCCTGATATTAAGCGCTTGGAAGGACGGATTGACTGGAGCTTGAGGGTGGGACGCTGGAGAATTGTTTTCAGAATTGACCTGGAAAATAGAACCATGGTTGCGATTAACTTCGGTCCCCGGGGCGATATATATAAGAAATAACACCGGGAATGCAAGGCGGGGAACCTATAAAAGCAAAGCTGACATGCCCCTATTGTGTGGATCATCACATAAATACCAACCTAATCCTTCATCATCATCATAATCTTCAGTCCCCTGAAGAGATCCATAAATTGCTTCCAGGATTTTATTGAGGTGATTCTCTTCCATACATACGCAGGCCTCAGATAGAAGCTGTAGTAAGCTTTTCTCATCATATTGGCAAGCTCTTTTTCATCCCAATATTCGCTTGGAATGTGGGGAAAATCTTCTTTGGACACCTGAAGGAGGGTGTATTTTTTCCAGAAGTCGGGGTCCAGGTAGCCTCTGTTGACGGACTCCTCGAAAAGATGGGTTGCAGGTAGTGGGGTTGTTATCGAGAACGAGGCGAAATCGAGGTCAAGCTCCCTTGCAATATCAACCGTGGACTTGTATGTGTCGGGATTTTCATCCAGGTATCCGATCATGAAATATCCCCTTGTGATGAATCCATATTTGCGGGCGGTCTTGAACGCCCACCTCACCCGGTCAAGGGTAATTCCTTTTCTCATCACTTTGAGGATGCGCTGATCGCCGGATTCAACTCCCATGTGGATGCCGTAACATCCCGTTTCTTTCAGCGCCGCCAACATCCTGTCGGTCACAGTGTCAACCCTTGTGCGGATATTCCATCGAAACTTCAGTTTTCTTTCTTTTATAAGCTTACATATTTCCAGCACCCTTTTTTCATCTATCGTGAAAGTCTCGTCGAACATCACTATTTCTCTTGCGCTATAATCATGGACATATTTTTCGATTTCATCCACCAGGTCTTCAGGTGATCTGAAACGCGCCCGGTCGCCGCAATAGACCTGTGAGCAGAATCCGCATTTATATGGACACCCCCTGGACGATATCATTGTGAAGAACGGATGTTCAAGGGTGAGGCATTTATACCTGTCGAGGGGAAGCAGATCCACGGCGGGGTGAGGCAAATCGCTAAGGTTTTCAATCCAGGGTCTCGGAGGATTGATTTTCACCTCTCCATTAATCTTGACTGCCGTTCCTTTAATATCCTCGAGAAGCTCTCCTTTTTCCTTTTTCCTTACGATCTCCAGCAAAGTCTCCTCACCATCGCCTATAACCGCAATATCTATGAATGGAAACGAGAGTGACTCTTCCGGATATACTGAAAGGTGCGGCCCTCCCACAACAATCAAAGCGTCAGGGAGTGCCTTTCGTGCAAGCCCCGCCGCTTCCACAGCCCCGGGCCACCCGATTGTAGTGGATGTGATTCCCACGATATCAGGATTCTTTTCCTTCAGTGTCCTGCCAAACTCATCGGATTCCATCTTCAACGCGTGGGCGTCGAGAATATCCACGGGATAATCGTATTTTCTAAGATATGAAGCAAGATAACCGATTCCCAGGGCGGGATACACCTGCAGCGTCTCCTCCGCCTCATCGGGGATCGGTCTTATGTTTGCATTTTGATGGTATTTTACAAGGAGGGTATGGGGTTTATTCATTTACCTTTTGCCCTTTTTAAGATAAGAACTTTGCACTTTTCGAGCACAGGCTGTGTTATGCCTTGTGTAGGTCTTGCCACATCAGGGGAATATGGGGCAAGGAATCTCTCGATTATATATTCCCTGTCCTTCAATTTTTTCTCGATATATTCCTTCTGTTCTGCAGTCAGCAAACCTTCCATCAATTTATTGGATTTTTCAACCACTTCAACAGATCGGGCAAGTTTTTTGACCGACGGATAAATTTTCTTCACCTGACTGTCGGTAAGCTTGTATTTCTTGCTCTTTTCCAGTTCTACTAAACTCCAGAGAAGATCCGACAAAACCCACCTGTGAAGAGTATAACGGCTTTCAATCTTCTGCTTGTCAAGTTCCGTAAGGTCTCTTCCTTTATTAATTGAGGGGTAAGTTATAACTCTCCCTCCAGGTCTTGCTCCGGGCACTCCCCCGGAACGCGGGGACATTCCCGGCGGGTGTCCACCCTGTCCCGGGCGCGGCGGATCGGGAATCTGTCCCGGTGGAGGCGGCGCGGATTCACCACCTCTTCCGTCGTTATATTGAACCTGAGCGTCAGCCTTGATATTGCGACCCCGGATAATATATGTCACCTGTGCGAACAGGCAAAATAAAAGGAGAACAACAACCGCTCTTTCAATAAAATATTTTGTTTTATTCATTGACCGCTTCATACTCCTCTTCCTTTTCTTCATATCCATTCAGTCTGTTCCTACATGTCGAACAATATATCGAATCTGCATAGCCTGTGCATTCAACACATACGCCTAATCCGCAGAATTCGCAACAAATACATACGGCAGCCGGCACAATTGAAAAATCCACTCCACAAATAGAACAGGTTCCACACATTGTCACCACGCCTTTACATCCTCGTTTTCAAGAGCTTCAAAACTGACCTGGAATATTTCTCGATGGACTTCGGACTCAGTGGCCTTGAGCCTCCTCTTTTTATACACATCCGGAGATATGCATATCTCAATTGCTTATCCGTCAATGACTTAAAAATAATTTCCTGAGCTTCGGGCACCGCATCATCAACTTCGCTTTTCATATAAATAATTTCCTTGAGCTTGACCGCTTGCTCTTTTGTAATAGCAAGATCCTTCCTGTCTTCAAGAATTATTATCCCATAAATAAGTGCTTTGTAATAATCCTCACTGCTTTCTATGGAGAATTGCGCCTTGTCGAGATCGTCAACGAGTCCGGGAATTCTGGGTCCTTTATGCCTTAGCGACAAAGGAGACCTTGGTTCATTCTGTCCCTCGCCATGGGTAACTCCGCCGACAACAGGCTGTGGCTCGTTGCCGATCGACTGGACAGTGCGCTTTTTATCTCCCTCTTCAGGCTCCTGACCCGGTACGGGCTCCGGCACACCGGGATCTTTGCCCTGGAGTAGGATTTTTGATTCTACAAGTCCTTTTTTGGAAAGAATCACCGGGTCATTAAAAAACATGATGTAAACCTGCACGGCAAGTACAATAATTAACAAATATATGAGTATGTTACCCTTGCTTTTATCCATAATAATAAAACTACCTATCTTCTACGGTGAAAAACCACCTGTCTGAAAAGTTATTAGCTTAAAAAAATATAACAAAAAAGATTTCATATTTCAACAAATAATTACAAATTGAGGCCTGAGAGATTTTATTTTTAGAGTGATTTTAATAATCACAAAACAAATGCCGGACATATTTTCATTGCATTATCAATGTTTGAACCATGTTGTTTCGTTACTGATTTTTCAAGATTACTATATATTATACAGGAATACTATCAATAATAATAGAGGGTTTTGACAGATCTAATTAAATATTACAGATTAACTCCAAAACGAGGTGAACATAATGGAAAAAGCGGATATAAAAGAAAGAGTACAAGAGGTAATCGAGGAAATTCGCCCCCGTCTTCAGATGGACGGTGGAGACGTTGCGCTTGTGGATGTTGTAGATAATGTTGTGAGCGTGGAGCTTCAGGGGAGATGTAAAGGATGCCCCATGAGTCAGGTTACTCTCCATTTGGGAATTGAGCGCACAATCAAGGAAAAAATTCCCGAGATAACCAAAGTTGAAGCTGTCAATTCCAAGGTCCCCCAAGAAATGCTTGAACATATCAAGAAAATCTATGGTAAGGAAGAGGAATAGGAGAAAATAGCGATTTCTTTTCTTATTATAAGAAAAAAGGAGAACGGGGGGCGGCTTGAAGTAAACTCAGGGATCACCCCCTTCCTGCCTATTTTACTGACTTTTCTGTCTTTCTTTATAGTTTTTATATATGTGATATTCGGAATTGCTCCTCAAGCCTTCCCGTATTTCAGAACCGGTCGCCCTTTGGGTCTTCCGGGTCTTTTGCCGGCTTTTCTGATCTTTGTGGCAATTTTCATCATGTCTTTCAGAAATAGAATAACTATTGATGACAAGACATTCGGCATAAAAAGCGGTGTATTTTTCCTCTGGCTTACAAGAACCACGATTTCCATCGATGAATGTAATGGAATAGTCGTCAGATGCTCTAAAAAAGGGAAATGCACAATCTTTTTTACAATAGAAGATAGAATTTTCAACACTCTTCTATCCGGGAATAAGAGGGCAATGGAGGA
This sequence comes from Vulcanimicrobiota bacterium, assembly GCA_021107945.1. Taxonomy (GTDB): domain Bacteria; phylum Vulcanimicrobiota; class JAJTBE01; order JAJTBE01; family JAJTBE01; genus JAIORV01. Next base: position 11,546 of record JAIORV010000023.1, read on the forward strand.
TCTTGCGGGATTAATATCGAAAAAAAGCGGAATTCCGATAGTAGAGGATAATATAAATATTGAGAAGGAAGGCGAAAAAATCTTCGTAAAAATCGCAAAAGTAAAGGTAAAAAAATTCCCTGAATGAAAGTAGAATTAGAGGAGTCGAGGGATATTCGAGGAAACCGGATTTCTTCGACTAAAGGATAAAATATTTAATACTAAAGTATGGAAAAATTTTTCCTGTTTTGCGACGATATATATAGGGGAAGAAATTTTTTCCGGAGTTCTCAAAGGATGTTTTCGAAATGTTCACGGCAACAATTAACTCACATAGCACTCTTCAGGAATTGGCAAATAAGCTGGTCAGGAATTTCTATGTTGATGACGGCTTTGTTCTACATTCCGCCATTATCGAAGTGCTTCAAAATACCGTTCAGCATTCTAACGGGCAGTTTGCATTTGAAGTAAAAAAAGATCACCTGATAATAACAAATCTCATCAAAAACAACGGGCATACCGGAGCTGGACTGGGACTCCAACTTTTTTCAGGAATATATACACATAAACAGGGAGATCTCTTTTATACTTTTATCTTTCCGGATAAAGTCAGAATTATGGAATTGAATATTGAAGAAATCATGGAAGATGAGAGGTTATAATTGCAGACAGGGGATTGCAATTGTATTTGATCCTCAAAAAAACCGCCGGAAGGCGGTTCTTTTTTTTATGTCAGAAATCGTTAAGTCTAATTTTTCTGAAGGCCAAGCATATGCCTGATGGGCTTGGCTGTTTTTCCTGATTGCGAGAAAGTATTTAAAACCATGTTATTTGCGGTTGAATTTATACCATGTCCTGCTTTGAGCGCCTGCGCATAGCCCGCCTGGAGCTTGTGCATCTTCGAACTGACACGTCCTCCCCCGGGCTCATATCCCATCTTTGAAGAATAACGGGAAGAATATGTACCCCCGACCTTCATACCGGATTCAAGTCCTCCTCCTATGCCCTTTATGCCCTTTACACCACCGTTATGCATTCCGGGATTCATCCCTAACTGCATCTGGGGATGTGCCGCCTGCAAGCCGTTTTTCTCCATCTGGGCTTCCATTGAGCCTTGTGCGAGCTTGGTGGAAGCATCTTTTCCCGAAGGTTTTACATTGAGCTGCTCCTTAATTCTTGTAATCTCGCCTTTTAATGAATCGATATTTCCCCCACTACCAATTGAGCGGGTAGCTTTTATCTCATCAGAAAGGTGAACGGAATCTCCCTTTTTGGAAGTTTCCGTACCGGATTGCATCGCAGACGGTTGATATGCCCCCTGCGCCGCTACTGATGCACCGACTCCCTGCATCGATTCGGCTTTTTTTCTCTTGATATTTTTTATAGACCCTATTGAATAATTTTTTTCCATGTTACTCACCCCATAAAAGATAGGAGGTTCCTCTGTATAAATTATCCCAGAAAGTGACAAAATCGTCAATGCGGGGTTTGTAAATTAATCGTAAAGGATCTTAACAAACTGTAAACATGTTGTTAATTTTATGTTAACAGTAATTGAAAATTATTAAAAAGGTGGGGGAGGGATTAGTTTTCGCCAAGATTCAATCCGTCTTTTGAGGAGTATTGGGGATAGCCTTCTCTCATATTTAAAAACTCATAATGTATTCCGGGACATGATATTGTATATCTGTCTTTCTCATCACTTACTTCATAATGCCCGGAATAACTTTGTCCATTGCTGGGACAGACCGGAATCTCAATCTCAAGAAGGTTTTCAGTTATGAGATCCTGCAAAATATCGGGGTATATGCCGGTGGAATTTAGCCTGATCTCTAGTGCATGTGCAAGAGCGCGTTCATTTGCCAAGCACTTTACCCTGTCGGCCTTAAATTTTGCCTTGATCAACTGGGGCATTATAATAAGGGCTATCGCTCCTATCATGGAAAGCACAACCAGCATTTCAATTACGGTAAATCCCTTGTTTTTCAACTTTCCTGCCTCCAACAGGTTACTTCTATCTCATTCTCTCTATGTCCTCTTCGAAATGAATAGGAAAAATATTCATTACAATTTCAGAAAACACATAAAAAACACTTTTATAGGGCTAAGCTCCACCAAAGTAAGCCCTGACATATAGAACAGCACCTGAACCTGGAACGCTTCTTATTCTGAATCTTCCACCGATTCTTTCGCATTTGGATTTTATACCTTTAAGACCGAAGCCCTCACTATTTTTCTGCTCGTCGGCATTAAAGCCAACGCCGTCATCGGCTATGATCAAGCTTATAAAACTATCCGTCTTCTTGAGCCTGATTCTCACAAGCTCGGCGTTCGAATGTTTTATCGAATTATTAATCCCTTCTCTTATAATCAGAGACATTTGCTTTGCATGATCAGCAGATAGAAGCTTCAGTATTCCAGAGTTTTCAAAAATTATTTGAATCCCCGATTCACATGATTGCCTCTTTATGAAATCAGCCAGTCCACTCAAAATAATTTCAACAGACTCTTCTGCGGGGTCCCGAAGATTGTTTATTATTTTTCTGACCTGTTTAGCTCCCTCATTAACCGTTGTTTTGAGAATGTCAATGTCGCTGTCAGATTGAAGTGAGTTTTTCGTGATTTTTTTCTCAAGAATTTCTATTAACATCTTGGCGGCATACATTTCCTGGGCTATTGTATCATGAATCTCTTCCGCAACCTGCCGCCGGTCGTCTTCTGATTTCAAGAGAAGCTTGTCTAAATCGGTCTTTTGCCTGTTTAGCTCACTTATCAACTTTATCCTTGTTAACGCGGATTTCAGCCCTGAGGCAAAAGGTTGAAAATCGACCCGGTAATTTTGCTCACGATAGTAAAGATCCTGGTTGAATACAAATACTATCAGTGAATTGTGGTCATCAGGAAAATGAATGAAAATAAATATATAACAAAGACCTTTTTCCTCGCCTGCCTGAATTAATAAAGTATCTTCAACATCTTCCACAATACCGGGAAGTCTCCCAATTAATCTTCCGATTTCAATTTCCCGTTCACCCGGTTCCGGATAAATTTCCAGAGGAGCATAATCTTTCGATAATGTCGCCAGGAAAAGTTTTTCAAGAGGGAGATACTTTTCCATTCCTCTGAATAATTTTCCAACAATTTCAGGATAAGATTTAAGCTGTTGAAGCCTGTCGGGAAATTCTATTCTCTCCGGGAAATATTTATTATACACTTCAAGAGAAATCGATTTTATCCCCCTCACAAGCAGATATATTTTCTTTATGTCTAAAAATTTAAACACTCTTTCTTTTACATGCTGAAAGATAAATAAGGCCAACGGAAAATTATCCTCTCCCCCGGAGAAAACAGGAAGAATCAATATATCAGACATATCGATTCTTCCCGCCGCCTTTTCAAAAAAATCTCCACAGGAAGAATAAACCTCGATATTTCCGGGAGTCCAAAGAGAATATCCCTGCCTGTTAAAATCCTCAATAATTTCAGGACACATACAAATCGATTCTGAATCATTGCAGGGGTCGCCATTCATATCGTGGGTAATCTTGAATATATTCCAGTATGGCGCCCTCATTGCAAGCTGAAATTTGATATCGGGGGAATATTTCTCCAGGAATCTCGAGATAATATTCAGATCAAGATTCTCACCCTCCGTTAATAATTTGTTCAGATCCTTCGTGAAATCGTCAATAAAATGATCGCCGATTGTCTTCAGGAGCCTTTTCAATCCTGTCAATACCGGGTAATAGAGGGATAAACATAAAAACACGGTCGCCATGACGATATGCCCCCGGTAGTACAGAATAAATTCATGACTCCTTCTTAATCCGGCAATCATCTTTATACCACGGCATATAACAATGGATAAAGGTATTATCAGGACAGGTGTAATATAAAGTGCCAATTCTTCAAGTCTGAATTCCTTTTCCTCCGGACTAATAAGGTTTCTTGAAATCTCAATTATTATCAAAATGAGAAAGATAATACTAAAAACAGGAAATGAAAGCCAACTGGAAACCAGAATAAAATCCAGAAAAAAACCTATACCCGAAAGAACCTGAGTGATCAGGACATGAAAATTTCTGTTTTTCACCCGGGGGTCCAGGCTTTTTCGAAATAAGTTAATGGCACCGGCACAAGTGAGAATCCAGCCCGATAGAGAAAAAAGTAAAACTATATACGGAGGCTTTTCAGTGAAGATGAAAGGTAAAATAAACAGCAACGGGATAAGTGAAAGGGAGATAAATCTTAATATCCTGTTAGTTTTTCTCTCTTCGGGTATTAGGAGATAATTCCAGAGAGGCAGGGATGCAAAACAGGAAAACACTATCCTGTAGAGGATTTTGTTAATTATCGGGTTCAGATGGATTGATAAAAGCATTACAAGCAAGAGGGATAGAGAGCAAAAACCCAAGTATGCAACAAGCTTTGATTTTCTTCCACCTATGGGAAGTTTCTTTATAATAAAATAAAGCAAATTCAGACTTATGCCAAGACCTATAAACAAAACCAGATAGTAAAAAATATTGGAGTTTATATAGCTATGGTATGTCATTTTTCTTGTATTATTCTATCCAACCCGATTTCAAAGCTATTGTAACGGCGTGCGTCCTGTCGCGGGCATCCAATTTGCGCAATATCTCCCTGAAATTAGATTTAACCGCGCCCTCCTTGACATCCATTTCAAGAGCAATCTCTTTGTTGGAATAGCCTTTTGATGCAAGCGTTAGAATCTGCGTCTCGATATTGGATAATTCCGGACTCCCGGAAATCTTCTTTTTCATATTCGAGAACCGCTCAAGAACCTTGTGTGTCACGGACGGATCCAGGACGGCATGCCCTCTGTAAAGCGATCTAACTGCATCAACGAGAGCTTCCACAGTTACATCCTTGGGAAGATAACCCATAGCTCCCGCGGAAATTGCTCCGAATACTTCCTCATCACCCGAAAAAGCCGACAGGATTATTACTTTAATCGATGGATCAATCTCCAGCATCTTTCGCGTGGCCTCTATTCCATTCATGCCTATCAACTTCATATCCATTACCGCAACATCGAAAGATTCTTTCCTCAGGCTTTCTATACATTCCTCCGCGTTGTTCCAGCTTCCCAGGACATCAATATCAAACTCCTGGTTCAACACCCTGACCAAGACCTGCCTCAAAATCGTATGATCATCGACTACAACCACTTTTATCTTATTCAGAGGTCACACCCCCGATATAATGATTTTTTTCCACAAAGTTTTCCATTATCGTCATTACTGTGCGTTTTTCAAAGACCATAGTATTATAATTTTTTAAACATAATAATAATCCTTGTTAAATTGGTATTAATTCAGCGCAAAGTTACAAGTGAGTTTAAAGTTTTGGATAATCATTAACTCCAGGACTTACGCAAACGTCATTGCAAATTTGTTTCGAAATTCAATAATGACAACGTTTTTGCGATAGATCCTGAAACAAGTTCTTATCCTTATATACATTTCTATGGAAATGGATGTGATATTTAGAGCAATATTGACAATAAGGCAGCAATTGGTTTTAAGACAGCACCACAATTTATTGTGGTGGAAGGGAGAATGGCTTAACCACGCCGTCTCAGCCTCTTCAGAGGCTTCCATATTCTGAAGGTTAACAGTGTATCGGGAATAAGAATAAACAGGAATAGCTTCATTCAAATTATTGAAAAGGCGGTATAAAACTGTGGGCGAGAAAGAACCGGTAAACCGTTAAAACGGTTAAACACCCAGTGTTTAGGGCTTCGGCCTACCACCCGATTAAAAATCGGGTGTTGTCTTAAAAATGTCATCAAAGATTAGAAACAAGTTCAGGATAAAGCATTCCAACCGGTTCTTATAAAAATGCGTAAGTCCTGCAACTCAAGAAGAAGGGTATCAAAGACCACTTTATCTATTTCTCCTGAGTTTTGTTTGAATCGGATTCATTGATAATTCCATTTGGCGGTTTTTTCCTTCTCCAGGGCATGCCTCGAAGTTTCTTTTCTTCGAATACCAGGAAAAGATAACATACGCCACCAATCGCCCCCACAATTATCTTTAACAGATGCGCCAGGAGAGACATTGAGATTCCCGATTCCCTTGTTATTCCATATTGAGCCATGAATACTACTATGGTAACATCTTGGGTTCCGATTGAATTTACAGATATTGGAATATGGTTGATAACTCTTATGAGGGGTACAAGTATAAAATATGAAATCAACGGGGGCTTACAGCCTATTGAAAGGCCTATGAAATAAAACGCAAAAACACCGATGAGAGGGGAAAGACATGTTACAAGGAGAGAATAAAGGACAAACTCTTTCTTTTCCTGATAGACATGAAGCGATTCTATGCCGACAAGATAAGGATTGTTAATCCCATATCGTTTAAAGAAAGACCGCCCGTTTCTGATAAACCATGGCAACATTATAATCGATAAAATCACGGCGATAGACATAAAAATGACAAATATAAGAACAGGCACAAAAATGTTAAATTCTTTGAATTGCTCATTGCCCAGGATAAGAGCAAGAAGTGAAAAAACCGCCAGGCTCACGAACGAGACCCATTTCTCAACCAGAACCGAGGCGAAAGATGCCCCGGGATTCTTCTCCTGCACGCCGTAATAATATGCTCTCCAGGCATCTCCTGCAACACCCGATGGAAGCGTATTATTGATGAAAAAACTTATTATTCGAAGAATCACCACCTGTGTCCACGAAATCTCCAATCCCAGGGGAATAAGGAGAATTTTCCAGGTAGCGGCGGACACAACAACGGCTATGAGGAATGATGCAATACCGGCAAGAAGATACCTGATATCCACGGAATAAAGAATTGACTTCAGTTTAGCGGGGTTTATGGAGCGATAAAGAAAATAGAATAGCCCCAGCCCGACGATAAGTTTAATTGTAAAGGAAATATTGTCTTTTGCCCGGGGTGATAATCTTAATCTTTTTTTAGGAGTTACCGGGTTTTGTTTATCCGAATTCAATTCGCTTTTTTCAGGCTCAATTGATTTTTTATTTGAATCATCATTTTTTTCGTTTGAATATCTCTCGTTCATTAGAAAATCATTTGGGTAATTTTAATTCAATCCTTTTATTGCTATCAGTTTATTATCTACTTAAGCTTTTTCCTTATTTCATCTATGCCCTTAAGGGCATTTTCTATATTACCTGCTCCCTTTATTGCGTGAGAGCCGTCAGCTCCACCGTCATATTCAAGCATCCTTTTGCATCCGCTGTAAAATTTACTGATCTGCCCGGTCAATTTGTTTGCAAGTCGTTGTTTCTCCCCGGGAAGCAAGGCGAAGCTATTTTTAGCAGAGTCGGAGTTATATTTATCCATTGCCTTTTTTGCCGTTTCAAACACCTTGTTTACAATATCAATGTATTCATCATATTGTATTTCGCCCTTTTGTGCTCTATCCATTATTTCTTTCACTATCCTGAGATTCTCTTTTGTATCAATGGGTATATTCTTGAGAAGGTGTCCCGCCAATTCTCCGTCACCGGTTGCATCGGAGAATCCCACCTCCTGTACAATGGAGAGAGAAGGCTCCTCTTCATCCTCCTCAGGAAGCGGACTTCCACATGACAGGCAATAATCTTCCGTGCTAGGGTTGATCTCCCCACATTCAGGGCATTCTATACCGATTGCGCTTCTGAGGCTTGCGAATATATCAAAATCCATATGTCTTCTCTCCTTGTCTCATTAAATCTTTGTTTCCCTCTGAGGATTGATACAACTGTTCAGCCCTTATCATTTTTTCACCGTAAAGCACACAGAGCATGTAAAGTATATGGAGGAAAGTAACGAACTGAACTTTTGAATCCCATGTTGAAGTTATTTTATATTATTTGCATAAAATCCTTTGTTTTGCATTATCGAAAATGATTTTTTTTCCAAATTAAAGGCGGAGAATTCCTTCTCCGCCTCTCTATAAAAACCATTTTCCTTCCGGTTATTAGCATTCTATCCTGAAAGCTCCTCATGAGCTTCGTCGGCTCTAACGAACCCCGCTCCCTGCTCTGTTGTCTTGTATTGTTTTCCCATGGTGTCGGCCGTGTCCATAAGGGCTTTCTTTATCTCCTTCGGAGATGCATCGGGATGCCCTTGCCTGAGGTTTGCCACGATACCGGCCACTTCGGGTGATGCAAAAGATGTGCCGGGGCCTGCGACTGTGTCCTCCGTGGGTTTGTACATCGGAGGCAGTCTGAGCTTGACGTTTTTCTCAAGAGATTTATCGTCCATCTTCAGGATATCTTTCGGTAATCCCAGCGCTTTCGCAATATCTGGCTTCCCAATTATTAGCTTTCTCAACTGCGACGGTGTCATTCTTCTGATTGTTTCAACTGTAGTTGCTATCTGGTTAAGTTGTGAGCCCGGAACCGCCCAGGATGTAATAAACTCACCTGGCGCTATAACGTCAGGTTTTACCAGATTGTCATCAGTGGGTCCCCTGCTTGAGAAATCACTAAGCTTCTCGGGGTGGAGCGCAGATCCCACTGTAAGTGTTGAAGGCGCATCTGCGGGAGATCCGATCGTACTTGAGCCGGGTCCTGAATTACCGGCAGCCGCCACCACAACCATCCCACTATCAACCGCTTTTGCAACCGCCTGGTTGATGGGATCGAGATAATATGGAGCACCGTCGGGTCCACCGCCAAGGGACATATTAATAGTGCCTATGTCATACTTCTCCTTGTTATTAATAGCCCACTGGAGTCCCTTGATTATATCGGAAGGTCTGCCCCGCCCCTCGCCGTTCATAACCCGGATCCCAACGAGCTCGGCATCGGGAGCCATTTTCAGGGCGTCTCCCGCTACGTGTGTTCCATGACCATTCGGGTCAACAGGTTTCTTGTATCCATCAACCATATCTTTCCATGCAATCAAAGGCTTTTCGGGATGCTGGTATCCTGAGTCAATTATTGCAATAACTTCGCCTTTTCCGGTGAGTCCCTGCTTGTTTATCGCTTCCGTTCCCGTCCATTTTATGTCCTCGATTTTGGGCATGTCCCAGGCATTGCCTTTTCCAGAGTATGCCGTAACCTGTGGCACATCGGGGAGCAGGTTTCTTGGCGAATTGTCAAAAACAAGATAACCCTGCTCTTTTAAAGCTTCCATGTCCTTGCTGTCAACTTTTGCTGTAACACCACTTACGACACCCAATTTGTCCTTGACGTCTATACCTTTTTCCGTCAGGTTTTTCGCCACTTTGTCAGCGTTTATATCTTTTGCACTCTTCATCAAACTCTTACCCGGGATGATGAGTACATCCTGCATGCCTTCGCCTAACTTGACCTCGTCCTTTGCCGGACCCCTGGTCACCGGGGGTTTTTCCTTCTCTACACTCTTGGTAATCTTGCCCTCGAATGCGTCAACTATGTTTTTCATCTGGGAATAACTGAAATATTCCGGAGTTTTGCCAATCTGTCCGGGCATACGATTCACACTCCTTTCAAATAAGGAAGTTGGAAGTTGGAGGTAAGAAACCCGACATCCGCTATCCGGCCTCCGTCCTCTGGCATCCATTATCCATATTATACCTCATGCTAAGAAAAAATAAAGCAACCATTTGTAAACTTTTTGTTAATATATAAACGCTTTATGATATTTGACAGGAGTTACGCATTTTGTTATTGCGAGGAGTATATTAGAAGGAATCACAGACAATAAGCAGAATTTTTGATATAGGAAAATGAATATGATAATTGGGGAAATGGCATATTCCATCAAAACCTTTCTTTTAAGGAAGATTTAGTTAAAAGTTTGTTTTCGCCATTTTCTAAAAATGGCTAATCACCTGGAAGGTCGCAATATGAAACGAAAAATTCGGATAAAGGCGATTACATCGGTTGTTCTCTTTTCTTTTATTTTTCTTTTCCTTGCCGCGTCATGTCTTAGAAGCAAAGAACCTCCACCGGATATCGTTTTATGGACGAGTTTCGGAGACCAGGAACTGGAGATAGTAAAGCAAATAGCGGATAAATTCGGCAAGAAAAAAAACAAGAAAATTCTTGTTGTAAAAGTACCTTTCAACGAGCTTGATATTAAATTCCAGATCGCATCACCCGCAGGACAGGGACCCGATCTAATCATCGGTCCCCATGACTGGGTCGGAGCCTTTGTCACGGCAGAACTGCTCTCGCCTATTACCGAGTCAGAAGTATCCCAGGACCAAAAGAGCAAGTTTAACCAAATGGGAATCGAATGTATGACATATGATAGCAAACTGTACGGGATTCCCATTTTCCTTGAGACAATAGCAATTATATATAACAAAAAACTGGTACAGAAAAAACCGGAAACTATGGAAGAACTGCTTGAAACCGCTACAGCTTTCAACGACCCGGGAAAAGACCAATATGGGTTCTTCTACGAGATAACAAATTTCTATTATTCATGGCCATTCTTCTCGGCATTTGGAACAAAAATATTTGGCGAAACCGACGGGAAAATTGATGTTAACAAGATACTTGTGAATTCACCGGAAACAATAGATGCCCTTAATTTTATCTCGAAACTGAAAAATCAAGACAAACTTATACCCGATGGAGCAACAACAGACATGATGCAGAGCAAATTTTTTGACCAGAGACTTCAGTTCTGCCTCAACGGACCATGGATGCTGGGCGATCTTAAAAAGAGAGGAATCGATTTTGAAATTATCCCTATTCCACCGATGAAAGACGGAAGAATTCCAAAGCCTTTCGTGGGTGTTCAGGGGATGATGCTTAATGCACAATCGAAAAACCGCGGGCTTGCCATAGAATTTATGATGTATTTGAACAATCCGGATAATCAGAGAGAATTAAGCCTGGCGTCGGGTAGAATTCCTTCTTGCAAGGAAACACTCGTTCTCTTGAAAGATCAGGAAAACATAGTAAAGTTTGCAAGAGCAGCCGAGGTTGGAACCCCTATGCCGACCCACCCCGCCGCGAGGCAGGTATGGGGACCCATGAGCGAAGCCCTTCAGCTTACAATAATTGATGGCAAGAACCCGGAAGAAGTGATGAAATTCCAGGTTCAAAGGATCAAAAAGGATATCAAGTTCATGATGGAATGAGGAAATCAGGAGAACAGGAGAACAGATGACGGGATAAGAAAATGATGAGTTTTACCTCTTAGGAAATTAGGAAATCAGGAAAACGAGGCCGGAGAACGGAGGCCGGAGGCAGGATGTTGGAGAAAGGATTGCGGAGGCTGGATGTCGGAATTGTAGGAGGGACGTCCCCGTCCCGATAAATGGATGCCAGAGGACGGATGTTGGAGGACGGATCCCCATATCCCATATCCCATTTCCCAATTGAGGAGGCAATATGAGCGGAAAAAAAGACAAATGGCTGCCATACATATACCTTGCACCGGCGGTCATTCTTATGATATTCCTGACACTTGTACCCAATGTCTATTCAGCTTATATCGCTTTTACCAATTATTCCCTATATCACTTCAAGGAATTTGAATTTGTAGGGTTCAGGAATTTTATCCGCATATTTGCAGGACCGGAGATATGGGTCTTTCTGAAAGTTTTCGCCTGGACAATGGTCTGGGCATTGGGAAGCGTTTTCGGCATGGTGCTTGTAGGTATCCTCCTTGCTATACCTCTCAACAATAAAAATCTCAAGTACAAAAATTATTATAGAACGCTTTTTATTATTCCATGGGCAATTCCCGCATTTATCACGGTTCTCATGTGGCAGGGTATCCTTAACTCCGGCATGGGTGCAGTGAATGTAATTCTCGCCGGTCTTTTCGGGATAGAAGTGCCGTGGCTTGACAATCCTACATGGGCGAAGGTGTCTGTTCTTGTCGTGAATATATGGCTGGGATTTCCGTTCATGATGAGTATTATGCTGGGAGCTCTCCAGGCGATTCCGGATGAGTTATACGAGGCGGCCTCCGTTGACGGCGCATCCCCCTTAAAACAATTCGTTTCCATTACTATGCCGCTATTGCGGGGTGCAATGCTGCCCGTTCTCATATCAAGCTTCGCATTCAATTTCAACCAGTTTGGCTCCATTTACCTGCTCACCGGCGGAGGTCCTGCAGTAATGGGATCCAGAGCGGGAGCGACAGATATTCTTGTTACTTATTCCTATAAATTGGCGTTTAACATGTTCCGGTTCGGAACCGCCTGCGCCTATGCCATCTTGATATTTATTATTATTGCATCACTATCTTCGATTAATTTCCGACTCACAGGCGCATTTGAAGACAGGTGATTTGCCGGTGACAAGAACGTAGCGCGGGTCTTTAGACCCGCTGATCACTCGCAATCAACCCCGAAAGGCGAAATTATAATGAAAAAAAACGGCGACAATGAACTATCCTGGAATATATCACGATACATCGAGATGCTCAACAGAGTCAAAGACAGAGCTGTTTCCAGCATAATATTCGGGCTTGTTATCGCGATAATGGGGATATTCCTGAAATATGCAGTTCCGCTAAGAATATTCCTGGTCCTTGTCGGAATATATCTCATTGGTGAATCAATCTGGATGGTTTTATCGCCCGGGGCAAATAAAATAATGTTAAACGGGATAGGTGTAATAATCGCCGGTCTCTGGAGTATTTCAATACCGGTTATGAGCTTGATACACGGCAAAGTAGGTATAAGCCTGGTCTGGGGTTTGGTAGGATTGATTCAGGTTATATGGGGATCTATGAGCTTCAGGGACACGAGGCGATTCAGCGAGATGTCCGGAAAGCTTGATGATAAAATCAAAAAAATGATAAGCAGAACCCACCTTACACTGAGGGAAACCCTTAAGCTTACGGCAATGCATACACTCTTGCTGACTGCCCTTTTTACAATCCTGTTCCCTGCGTACTGGATTCTGGCAGCTTCGTTCAAAAAGGGCGGCTCGCTGTTTTCAACGGAGCTTTTCCCCAGCGAATATACACTTGCCAATTATTATAAATTACTAACAAAAACAAAATTCCTGTTATGGATGCAGAATACCGTGGTGCTTTGTGTCTGCGCCTCGCTTCTTGCGCTCGTTGTTACAGTAACCGCGGGCTACGCATTCTCCCGCATGCGTTTCCCCGGTAGAAAATGGGGACTAATGACAATGATTATTATCCAGATGTTCCCCGCCGCGATGGCAATGGTCGCAATATATAAATTACTACTCTACCTCGGTAAAATTACCGGTGGAGCGGTAGGCTTGAATACAATATCCGGGCTTATCCTCGTATATGCAGGAGGAGGAATTCCATTCAACACATGGATCATCAAGGGATACCTTGACGGATTACCCAAAGAGCTTGAGGAATCGGCATATATAGACGGGGCGACGCAAACACAGGCGTTTATTAAAGTGATCTTACCGCTGTTGATGCCCATACTTGCGGTGGTAACAATATTCAATTTCATCGGGCCGTATGCGGACTTCCTTTTCCCGTCCATTGTTCTGACAGGAGAGACAAAATTCACCCTTGCCGTGGGAATGCGATCGTTCATAACGGGAAGCTTCTCCACCAACTGGACGCAATTCGCCGCCGCCTCAATCCTGGGAGCGTTACCAATCCTGATAATCTTCTTCGCCCTGCAAAGATTCCTCGTGGAGGGACTAACCAAGGGAGCGTTGAAAGGGTAAGGAATGGCGGATTTGTTTTTTCACCGCAAAGACCACAAAGGGTAATAGAATTGTAGGAGGGACGTCCCCGTCCCGATAAAGGAAAAAAGGATAATGGAAAAAGGATAATGGAAAAAGGATGACGGATAATGGATCCCGTTTCCCACCTCTCGCCTCTCGCTTCTCACCTCAAGGTGTGTAAGTCCCCAAAAAAATAATTTCTATGGCGGTTTGTATGAAAAGTTTAAAATTAAGTGGCTTTAAATGCTTCAAAAAAGCTGAATTCGAATTTAAAGACCTTGAAATAATAATTGGAGCCAACGGTTCCGGCAAGTCAAGTCTTTTTGATTTTCTGAGATTTTTAAGAGGTGCTTGCGAATATGGCGAGATACCACCAGAAATATTAAAAGGACAGGTAGGCCAGAATATCTTTTATGCATCCGAGTCGAATAATAGATTCAGATGGAAATTATATTTTGACTATGGGAAACTATTTGAGCCTTTACAGAATACATTCCTGTACGAGGGCGAGCTTATGGGACCTGTGGGGCTCGGTAAAATCATATCAGAGCGATTATCCGTAACTGAATATGTAAACAATGAGCTCAGGACTTTTAATGAATATCTTAGATTTGAAAAAGATTCCATTGAAATAACAGATTTGGGTAAAAAAATTGAATGGAGCGCAAATGGGAAAAAGGGACATCTTTTTCTTGGGACAATAACCGATCCTTCGTACGTAATGCTTTATTTAGCGAGGAACTATATAAGAAACTGGAGATTTTATTCGTCTTTCAACATAAATAATGATAAAATAAGAAGACCCTCTCTGATTTCGGAGAAGCCCCAGCTTGATGAAGATTGTGGGAATTTAAGCTCGGTGCTTTTCTACCTGATGACAGAACACCCCGAAATATATAAGAGAATGCAGGATTGCCTAAAATCTGCAATCCCCGGCTTTAAAAGACTATCCGTCAAGGCAAGGGGGGCTCCCGGTGAGGTTCTCGCTTTCTGGGAAGAAAATAACCTTGATAATAAACTTACTGTCGCCGATTTGTCCGACGGAATTTTGCGTTTCCTGTGTTGGGCTGTTCTTTGTGTCCACCCAAAGCCACCAACCCTGATTTGTATTGATGAGCCTGACCAGGGTGTTCATCCGAGAACACTGCCGATAATTGCATCGTTGTTGAAAGAAGCTTCCAGTCGTACCCAGGTAATAGCGGCGACACACGCATCCTATTTTCTTACTCAATTTGATATTGAAAATATAGCCGTTATGAAAAAAGAAGGAGGGGAATGTAAATATTACAAGCCTGAGAATAACAAGGCGCTTATGGCAAACCTCGAAGATTTTGGACGTGAAGAAATAGAATTAATGCACAGGAATGATGAGTTGGAGGCTCTTCTATGAAAATCCTGGTCTATGTGGAAGGTATTAGTGATAAGCTCGCCATGGAAAAACTGCTTGAGCCGCTAATAAGTGAGGCGATTACAGGAGGAGTGGCAATAAAATTCATCGCCATTGGAAACAAAAAGAAATTACTTTCAACCGTTCCGATAAAAGGGGCAAATATTACCCTGAACGATCCGCAAGCTTATGTTATTGCGCTTCCCGATTTACACCCTCAAAATGTATTATTTCCTCATAGGAATTATGAAGAATTAAGAGACAAATTGCTATCAGTATTTCAGGAAACCGTCAAAAGAAAAAAGAAAAGTAGGAATTGTCTCAACAGATTCAGAGTTCATTGCTTTAAATATGAACTTGAAACTTTGATTCTTACAGATAAAGATGTTCTACTGAATTATCTGAATCTAAAGAAAACTGAGATAGAATGGAAAATACCCGTGGAGGATCAGAATTTCGACAATAACCCTACCCAGATATTAAACAGAATATTTAAGGAAGCAGGAAGAAATTATAAAAAGAACAAAACTTTATATGCTCCTGATTTGTTATCACAATTGGATTACAAGGAAGTATCTGATGTTTGCCAACAGAACTTTAAACCTTTCGTGGAAGACCTGGAATCTATAATATCATTACATTCTCTTCAAAGATAATATCGATACACACATCCTATAATAAAGGAGATAAAATTATGAAACTGGGATATGTACAATTCGCACCAAAATTTGGCAGGATTGAGGAAAATGTTGAAATCGCAAGACGGATGATGGATGATACAACCGCCGATCTTATCGTGCTTCCTGAGCTTTTTAACACCGGTTATTATTTTACCGATTTTAAAGAACTTGCGGACCTTGCTGAGAAAATTCCCAATGGGTTTACTTGTCAGCATCTTGCAAAATCAGCAAAAGAATGGCGATGTCATATTGTAGCCGGGATCCTGGAGGAGGATAACGGACTGTTTTACAATTCCGCCGTCCTTATAGGCGAAGAGGGTTATATTGACCACTATCGTAAAATTCACCTTTTCGATGAAGAAAAGATATATTTCGCTCCTGGCGATAAACCACTCAAGGTTTATGATATCGGGGATGCAAAAATCGGTATGATGATATGTTTCGACTGGATATTCCCCGAAACAATGAGATGCCTTTCCCTTATGGGGGCGCAGGTGATATGCCACCCTGCAAACCTTGTCCTGCCGTATTGCCCGAAGGTCATGCCTTCCCGTTGTTTTGACAACAAGGTCTTCGCAATTACCGCCAACAGATGTGGCAAGGATGTGAAGGGAGACAAATCTCTTTCGTTTATTGGCCTGAGTCAGGTTGTCTCTCCCGACGGTAAGATTATCAAGAGGGCTAATGCAAATATGCAGGGGATGGATGTTGTATTCATAAATCCGTCGGATGCGGACAATAAAAAAGTGGGACAACGAAACGATTTATGGGCGGATAGAAGACCCGAGTTCTACGGTGCGATAACGAAAACAAGAGAAGAATTGAAACAGATTGAACCGGTCAATGCGAAAACAAGCCTTGGTGTGGATAAGTATGATATAGTATAATCAGAATATCCAACCAGGAGATAGAAGATTTGAAACCCTCATTTTATTTCTAATAATTAATAATAAGACCGGAAAAAACCATTTAATTTCTAAATCTCCTTCGTGCCTTTGTGGTGAATAGTTATGAAAAAGAGTACTTCAAGCTAATCGTTGAAATAAAAAAGGATTTATGGAAAGATATTGGAAAAATTGTTAAAATATTACTGAGAAAGAAAATAGCATTATAGTAAAGGTGATAGCATGTTAAGAAAATCTTTTGTCATTTTAATTATGCTCGTTGTGTTTATGGCTTCTTGCAGCAGGAAGCCTGATGAACAACCTCAACCCAAATTAACCCCGGTTGAGACGGCAACAACTGTTTCGAAGACAAAAACTGTTCCAAAGGCAAAGCCGAGCTTCATAAAAAAACCCAAACAAAAATTTGCTACAGAAAATAAGATGAAGGGTCTAATAAAGGCGATTAGCGAGGGTGATAAAAAAGCTGTGGAAAAAATTCTGAACAAGAAGCCCGAGTTGGTGAACAAGAGTTATGGAAAGGGAGTTCAGGCGCTTCATACCGCTATTTCGGAAGGCAATAAAGACATTGTAAATCTTCTGATCAAAAAGGGCGCTGATGTTGATATTATAAGCATCGACGACGGCTCAGCTCCGCTTCATATTGCTGCAGTTTCCGGTTATACGGATATCATCAAGATATTATTATCCAATGGAGCAAAGATTAATATAAAAGATAAGGTAGGCAACACCCCCCTTCATTGGGCTATGCTTGATAAAAAGTTAGAAGCTTCAAAATTGCTGGTAAAAAAAGGGGCGGATGTAAATGCGAAAAACAACGAGGGAATTACCCCGATAATAACTGCGATTGAACTCAGAGCAAATGATATGACAAAATTACTTCTTGATAATAATGCCAAGATTAATATAAAAGATATGGATGGCGATACACCTCTTCACATGGCGTCAGAAACAGAACAAAAAGAAATTGTAAAAATGTTGCTTGACAAGGGTTCCAAAGTAGATGCCAAGGATGTTTTTTCGCAAACACCACTTTACTGGGCGGTCATAAAAGGAAATGCCGACATTGTTAAAATGCTTATTGAAAAAGGCGCTGATGTAAATGCAAAAACGAAAAACGGCAAAACAGTACTTCAATGGGCAAATAAAAAGGGATACACCGAGATTGCAAAAATCCTGAAAAAGCATGGTGCGAAGTAATTTCTTCTGAGGTTTGAGAAGTGAAACAATTAATTGCAATTATTATTCTTTTTTTGATAGTTTTTTGTTCATGCTCGAAAAACGACAACTCGAAAATAAAATTGGTTAAAAGTGAAACTCCGATATTACAGAAAACCATGGAACAATCTTTGAAAATAACTTCTGAAAGTACAAGTATTTCAGGTAACAAAAAAACCGATCAAGATTCTCCCCTTCATGTGTCAGCTTCCGCCAACGATTTTGAAAAGGTAAAGGAACTTATCGCCAATGGTGCTGATGTTAATATCAAGGATGAAGAGGAAGGTGCAACGCCTCTTCATTCTGCATCGAGCGCAGGACATTCAGAAGTTGCCAAAATCCTCATTCAAAACGGCGCGGACATGAATTCCAGGGATTTCCAGGGTTCTACTCCCCTGCATTGGGCTATCAGAGAAAACAGGGAAGATATTATTAAATTGCTTGTCCTCAAAGGAGCCGATATAAATGCAAGGGATGCCGAGATCTTGACTCCTCTTCATTCCGCCGCTGAAAAATGCTCTATTAAGCTGGTAAGATTTCTTATATCTCATAACGCCGATGTAAATTCGAGGGAAGAGATGGGAGAAAATCCTCTACATTTTGCCATTGACGAGAAAAGATATGATATAGTGGAACTGCTCATCGAAAAAGGCTCGGACCTGAAGATGAGAGATACAAAGTACGGGCGCACTTCACTTTACTGGGCGGTTAATAAAGGTGACGAGAAAATGGTGAAATTACTTTTATCAAAGGGAGCAAATCCCAATTCCAGGTCTTATGACGGCAAATCAATGATTCAATGGGCAAAACAAAAAGGATATGACAGGATTGTGAAAATACTGGAGAAAAACGGGGGAAAAGAGTAGTGGGATTTAAGAACAAATGCCTCCCTATATTTTGCATAATAATTATTTCGATTTTATTCTTTTCATGCTCGGGAGTAAAGCAAGAGCAGAGTCGTCAACGTATGTATGACAGAATGTTCTCAGATGCTATAAATGCCAATGATGTTAAATCGGCAAGAAAGATTCTGGAAAAAAGCCCTGATCTTATCAAGAGGAATCATCCGCAAAGAGGTACTTTCCTGCACAAAGCTTGCTCTACAGGAAATAAAGAAATTGTAATTTTCCTTATAGAAAAAGGAGCGGATGTCAATTCAAAGACGATAGATGAGGGAGTTGTGCCGCTTCATACCGCCACGGGTAAGGGATATACGGGTGTGATAAAAATTCTTATTGAAAAGGGGGCGGATATTGATGCAAAAGACAAGAGTGAGGCGACTCCACTTCATTGGGCGGTAAGAGAGAGGCAAAGCCCGACTGCGATATTACTTATAGAAAAAGGTGCGAATGTAAACGCAAAAGACAATATAAATATGACCCCGCTTCATTCCGCCGCCGAGAATGGACTGAGGAAAGTTGTAAAGCTGCTCATAGAAAAAGGCGCGGAAATTGACGCATTTGAAGACAACCACGAATCTCCCCTCCTGGAAGCTTCCAAATTTGGCGACAGGGAAATCGGTAGTATGCTTATATCAAAAGGCGCTGATGTTGATGCAATGGATTTGGACGGCGACACTCCCCTTTACCAGGCGGCAAGGGAGGGACACCTTGAGATGGTTGATCTTCTGTTGAAGCATGGGGCGAAAGTCAATACGATAGATGAAAACAAGTTAACTCCTCTTCATGGAGCAGCAAAAGGAGGATATCTGGAAGTTGCCATCTCCCTGACAGATAAAGGCGCGGATGTTAATATGAAAGATAATAAGGGACAAACCGCTTTACACAAGGCTGTGATGAAAGGTGACGAAAAAATCACCAGGCTTCTGATAGAACACGGAGCAAAAGTAAAAGTAAAAGATAAAATGGGACAGACTCCCCTGGATATCGCAAGAAAAAGAGGGGATAAAGAATTAGTTAAATTGCTTGAGGATAATAAGTAGAGCGTTGCCATTCACTGCACAATACTCGGATGACGGAGGGCGGAGGTGAGACGGAATTGTTTTGCAGAAGCGGTTTCCTAACCGCAAGAAAAGGAAAACGACTTCCCTTTTGCCAGCTCCCATCTCTCATTTCACGCTCCCATTTTGCCCGTAGCGGAGGTTTTTAAACCTCCCATGAGATTATCCCCCGGATTCATCCGGGGGAACAAGGAATCCACAACTCCTTGCTACTCCAGCCGCTTCAGCGGCTTCCCTACAAGGAAACCGGGAGAATAGAATATGGAGATACGGAGAAAGGCTACCCCCCTCAATCCCCCCGCAAGCGGGGGGAAGATGGACATATCCCGTTTCCCGCCTCCCGTTTCCCGCATCCCATTTCTCACCTCTATTTTGGAGGTATCACTGTTTTTTCTCCGGTTATCCTCTGCGGGCTCCGCGATCTCTGCGTTGAATTTTCCGTCTTTTTTTTCTCCCCCGGAAGTTACATTCTGGAAAATGATTTAAAATAGGAATCGCCAGGATATTTCTTTCCCCCGATAACCGCCCCTTCTATATGTTTCCTCACTTTATCTGAGCTTATGAATTCACCGTTTTCTTTATATGTTATCCATTCTCCGTCTGAAAAACCCCTCATGG
Organism: Vulcanimicrobiota bacterium; assembly: GCA_021107945.1. Lineage (GTDB taxonomy): Bacteria > Vulcanimicrobiota > JAJTBE01 > JAJTBE01 > JAJTBE01 > JAIORV01. The sequence continues at coordinate 31,908 of JAIORV010000023.1, forward strand.
TTCTGAACGGCTTGCCTCCTGATTTTACCTGCCATATTTTTATTGTGCCGTCCTTGCCACCTGAAGCGAATATCTTTTTACCGGGGGCGAATGATAGGGACTCAACATCATCCGTATGCCCATAATAGCTCCTGATATTCTTCCCTGATGATGTGTCCCATAACCTGATCATCCTGCTGAACCCACCCGACACGAGGTGCTTTCCATCTTCTGACAGAGCGATCGTCCATATAGGAGCTTTGCTTCCTTCTAAAGTTTTCACCTGGTTTTCACTTTCTATCTCCCAGAATCTGATTATTCTTCCACCGGCGGATGCGAAATACTTTCCTTCAGGAAAGAATACAATTGACCATACAGGTGAGACAGGATTCGAAAAAAGCTTTATCTCTTCCCTTGTTTGAATATCAATATACCTCATCGTGTTTTCCGAATCTTCATCCTGACTGCCTGTCATAAAATGATTTCCGTCGGGAGAGAATTTTATTGAAGTGATAGGTTCACGATGCAATTTTTCAAAATATATGTTTTTCCCTGTCTTGAAATCCCATAAACCCGCAACGCCTTCGACATCGCCGGAAACGATATATTTGCCGTCGGGAGATACATCCACGCATAACACGGGAGACAGGTGTCCCTTGAGATTGCTTACCACCTGCCCATCAGGTATGTCCCATATTGTTATCATCATATCCAGGCCGGCAGAGACAATTTGTTCGTTGTCAGGTGTGATGACCACACATTGGATAGGTTTTGTATGCCCCACAAACTGCCTGATCATTTTCCCCGTTTTGGGATCCCAGAGCTTTACTGTGGTATCTTCACCACCCGACGCAAGCATTTTGCCGTCCGGAGAGAATGCAACGGATTGGACCTTTCCATCTGTTTTTTCAAACTTGTCCATTACTTTTCCACTTGCCATATCAATTTTGTTTATAACACCGTTTCCACCGGCCGATACGATATATTTGCCATCGGGTGAAAAAGCAATTGCATTAATAAAGAGAGATTCGCGCAGATATATATTTAATATTTCTTTCTTGCCCTGAATAGTCCATACTCTGATATGATTGTCCAGTCCGGCAGATGCCACCACCCCGCCGTCGGGAGAAAATGCCACGGAGAGAACCCCTCCCGGATGTGATATTTTTTCTATAACTTTACCTGAAGATACATCCCATATAATCACTGTATCATCCTTCGACCATTCATTTTCTTTATAGTCGTCTTCAGTGATTTCTCTCTTGCTTGCATCCATTTCCCTGACAGTTTCCCATTTAACGGAGCTTTTCATTGTAAAACTACCGGAAATAAGTCGCTTGCCGTCAGGAGAAAATGCTACAGAATGAACCCAATACTTATGTCCCTTGAACTTTCTCAACAATTCACCCGTATTTGCATCCCATAATCTAACAGCTCCGCTCCCGTCTCCAGTGGCAATATATTTGCCGTCCGGTGAGAAAACGAGGGAGGAGTAAAATGCCCTGCTGTCCCTGAATGTCTTGAGTAATTTTTCATCCGATACACGAAATAGCTTTATCGGCCCGTTGAATCCTGCGGTAGCAAGGTATTTTCCATCGGGAGAAAATTCGGTCTCACATCCACCATCCTTTATTCTTTTTAGCAATTTGCCGGATGATACATCCCATAGTAACACGGTATTATCGTAATTTCCCGCAGAGACAATTCTGCCGTCAGGCGATATGGCAACAGAGGAAATAATGCCGTTATTCCCCCTGAATTGCCTTAAAAGCTCACCGGTCTTGAAATTCCATAGTCTCGGCGATTTATCCACTCCCCCGGACAACAAGAGAGAGCCTTCTTTTGAAAATGCGAGGGAAGTTATCTTTTCACGGTGTCCTGTTTTTAATATCAGTTTGAAATTATTTTCTTTTTCTATTATTTCGGGAACGGAAGAAATATCTGCCTTCCCGTTTCTTGATCTATGAAGATTGCAGACGGCGGTTAGCAATAGGATAGATGATATTAAAATTATCAGGTAATACTTACTTTTCATATTATAATCTGCGTCCTCTGCGGTGAATACTTACCAAATCATGGGCTTACAAATCGAAGCCGCCTGTTGAGGTTATATTCAGGCAAACCAGACGTAATCTTTTCCTCCTGGCGGGCTTTTTTAATATTACCCAGCTTTAACAAGACAACGGACAGATCTGTATGAAGATCCTTTCTTGAAGGATTCAACTTTATCGCTTTTTCAAGAGAGTTTCTTGCCTTCAGATAATATACTTTTTTGGGGTAAATTTTACCAGACATCGGTGAACCTTCAAATTGAAACAGGAACCATATTAAGAATGTAAAAAGCAGGAATAGAGCAATTAAGATTAGATGACCTCCGCTATGGGAAGGCAATAGTTTATCGCCATATATTTTTTTAAAGCACTTTTTTAATATGGTAAATAAAGCAATAAAAGCTAGTGTCAAAATTATCATTATGACAGCTATAACCAGATTCGATTTTAATCGGGATTCCTTTGCAGGCTTTTCTGCCATTTTCATATATGTCTTTCCCAGTCCGGCATATGCTTCTCCGGCAAGACGACTACTGTCCATTTTTAAAGCTTTATCGTAATGCTCAATTGCATTTGAGTAATTTCCTCTTTTTCTCTCCATTTCTCCCATATAGATGTAGGCTCTTGCATATTCGGGATTCTTTTTCAATACCTCATTGAAAATTCTCTCTGCTTTTTCGTAATCGCCCTGATCTACAAGCATATTCGCCAGGCTACACCTTGTGGCAGGTCCCTCGGGGTCAAAAACGGTTCCCGCCCGGTAAGTTGTATGAGCTTTCTCGTTTTTTCCTGTAACCCGATAGATATTTCCCAGTCCCACAAAGCTGTCGGTGCATGTAGCGTTGACAAATTCTCCCATAAAATAACGCTCTGCATCATCGTAACGACCTAAAATGTAGTACAACTGACCGTTTAACTCCCACCTGCCTTCAAAATCAGGATATGTCCTTTCAATGATTTTCGATTCCTCAATAGCATTGTCAATTTTTCCGGTTTTTAAAAATAGATGGCCAAGTCTGCGATGCGCGCCATAAAAGAGGAAATCTTTCCTGGGACTCTTTTTTATTACACAGTCAAAATGCTTTTTTGCTTCATCATATTTTTCAAGCACCATGCACATTTCGCCGAGGTCCAGGTAAAGCTCAAGGTTATCGGGATGTTGTTTGATTCTTTCTTTCAGGTATTTATAATTTTCCAGATCATTTGTATAACAATTTTCTTTATTATCCCCAAATATAGAACCCGAAGGAATTAACATAAAAAAGGAAATTAGAATAAGTAAGAATAGGAACCGGGGTGTTTTCTGAAAGAGATATTTCCAAGATTTGCTCATTTTATTGCTCTTTCATCTTTATTCCCATTTCTTCCATTCTTTCTCGTAATACTTCAGAAGCTTATGGCTATCCAGTGTGTTCACATCGGTTTTTACTTCACTGATATCCTTGCCGAAATAGAACAAGTCAACGATTTTCCCGGGCTTTAAATATTTTGTCTGGATATCCGGAATTACAATTTCAGCAGGATTGAAATCATAGTCGGACACAAGTGAAAATCCCCAGTCCCCCATTGAGGGAATGAAAGTATGGAATGGGTGATTAATAAGCCCGGCCTTTTCCATTGTATGCACGATGCACCAAAAAGTCTCCGTTGCAAAATATGGGGATGTTGACTGTATGCAGGCGACTCCCCCCCTGGCGAGATGATGTTTTATCATCTTATAAAAATTGACGGTGTAAAGTTTTGACAGACTTTCGTTGTTGGGATCCGGCAGATCCACAACTATCACGCCGTACCTGTCTTTTGAATTCTCGAGGAATTTATAAGCATCCTCTATCACAATATTCATCCTGGGGTCGCTCAATGAATTCTTGTTAAGCCTGCTTATAAGGAAATCGGTTTTACTAAGTTCAACGATGTCCTTATCAATATCCACAAGTGTAACTTTTTTTACATCCGGATATTTTAAGATCTCCCTTGCCGCCAGTCCGTCGCCGCCTCCGAGTATGAGTACCTGCTGCCTGTTCGATGTCAATGCCATTGCCGGATGCACAAGGCACTCGTGATACCTGTATTCGTCCCAGGATGAGAACTGCAGGTTTCCGTCGAGGTACATTCTCATATCGTCTGCGTAGCGTGTTACAACGATTTTCTGGTATTTCGTCTGTTTGGAAATAATTATCTCATCATCATAAAGCTTGCTTTCAAAAAATGAAACTAATTGTGTGGAAAAGATCAACCCTCCGATAAGAATCAAGCTAACAATAACGGCCGATGTAATAAACATTTTTCTTTGCTTTATTGTATCGGAAAAAATTGTGATATTAAAAAAAACGACTACCATATTTAAAAGTGCATAGAAGAATGAAGCATGCATCACACCCATATAAGGTAAAATAAACAGAGGGAATAGGATTGAGGCGAGGAGCCCTCCGGTATAATCAAACGCCAATATGTCCGATATTGAAAATTTAAGTGCCTCGTAGTCCTTGAGAATTCTTATAAGGATTGGTATTTCAATCCCGAGAAGAGCTCCCAGGAGAAGCAGAAATGCATAAAAAAGGATTGAAAAAACAGGTGTATATTGATATGCGGCAAAAAGAAAAAGTGTGGAAAAACCGCCTATAAGCCCCACTACTATTTGAAGCAGAATGAAGCTCTCTACGAGATTCTTCTCAAATTTCCTTGAGATGTATGATCCCACGCCCATGGCAAAGAGATATATGCCGATTGTGAGGGAATATTGCAGGATAGCGTTTCCAAGGAAATAGGAAGAAACAGTCGCCACGAGCAATTCATACGAAATACCGCATATTGACATTGCAAAGGCGGTTGTAATCAGGGCAAACTGTGCCCTCTTTGCACCGGAGAGATTTCCTTTTATTTCATTGGCACCGTCTGATTCTTTTACTATTTTGTTATTACTCATTCTTTATATATTATTTCCCCGAGCGAATTCCTCCTCCAAAATAATACCCATGATAATGACGCGAGTGCCTGGACCCTGACCTCAGGTATTTCCCGCTTTTAGCGAGAGGAGGAATCCCTGTGCCGAATATACCCTGTACAAAACTAAAAATGTAAAAACCTAACAGAAAAACAAGGAGTCCGATTCCCCATAGATTTTTCATTAATTACACATCCTTATATTTGAAGCTTTTGGTCGTAACTATTCTGCATCATCATTTTTCACCGCCGAGTACATTGAATCGGGGAAGTTATCAGACTATTCTCCGCGGGAATGGTAGCCTTTAATCGTCGCTTTCCCCACTGTGGGAGATTACCCAGAGTACAAGAACGATACCGGGGTATATGAGTAGAAAAATTGCCATTCTCCAGAAAGGCCAGTTATAGATAACACCTTCCTTTATGGAAAGCTTGAAACGACTGGCGAAATCGGGGACATCTCTTTCCGGTGTTACCTCGAAATAATACTTGCCCGGTTCTTTCAGGTTAAAATATGTAACTTTCTTTGAATTTGACTCTTGCCAACTGCCGTCGCTGTCGTAACCGGACTCGTGCCAGTAATCACCGTCCCAGCCGAATATCATATCCTTCTGATCGCTTAAAATGGATATTTCACAGTATAATGCGCTGTTATTATTTGTCCTGTACTTGCTGTCAATACGATAAACACGGTTTTTCTTTGTGAAGTTATAGGGGCCGTAAATAAATGATTTCCCCTCTTTCATCACCTTATTTCCACTCAAGCTGTAAACCGGTGTGCCGAATGCCAGAACAAAAATTGCCGTAATCATTGACAGTATCCCGAATATGAGACAGAATTTAAACGCCGGACCATTTATGAGTTTTTTCACCATACGCTGAAATGGATTCTCGCTCCAGTCAATTTCCTTGTCCTCTTTAAGGGCTGCTGCCGGAGGATTGCCGAGTTTGAAGGCTTTATATATATCATTCACATGGATGTCTTTTCCCACGAAATAGACTATCTCACGATCTGTCCATTCACAAGAGTAAAGTGTATCTTCACCTTTCCATGCGTCAATATAGCGGATGGTCTCGCCAATGTCAGCTTTCCAGGTCAATTCACCCTCAATAAACAGGATTACTGCGGAAGAGTTATCCTCAACCTCCAGGTGATTACCGTCGATGTCAAGGTATTGCCCCACGGTATTGGGATCAAATGGGGTCTGCGGGGTAAACTTGTTCATCAATGTGAAGTCCCAGTCGTCTTCCTGCATCCACAGGTATTGACCGCTCTCGGAAAGCAACAGCCATTCGTCCCACCATTCATAGGTACGGACATCGCGGTAGCGAATCCTCCCCACAACCCGGTAATTAACATCGTTGATATTCCCGGTGGAACCCAGCTTTAAATCTGATTTGGGTGAAAGCACCTGATTTTCGCGCTGAAAGGGTTTTTTTGCCGTATTTGTCGTGAGATCTATTGAAGCTCCACATTGGTTACAGTATTTCATTTTCGCCATTTCCGGATCATTTATCTCAACCTGAGATCCGCAACTGGGACAGGTAACGGTTGAAGCCATGTAATCACATCCAAATAGATTTTAACAATTAGAAACTGAAAAATGGAACTTAAACTTCCACCCTCATATTCTAACATCTAACTTTCAATATTCATATATAGACTTCTAAAAAAAACGGGAAAATCCTCTTGCATTGGAAAATGTCGACATGTTAACATTTTGTTAACGAACTTAACAGAATGTTAACAATCTTTACATTAATTTATCAACATTATTATTGAAAATTGTGCATGATAATGAGATAATTTTATTAACAAAACCTTATTCTTATACTGTCTATCTTCGATATACAGTGACGAGCGAGAGGAGAAATTTATATGATTGGAATGCCAAACTGTGGTTTGAATATGCGGATGGGAATGAACCCGAATTTGATGTCCATGTCCGGAGGGATGTCCATGTCCGGAGGGATGTCAATGGGGATGAATATTGGCGGAATCGGAATGAATCTTGGTATGGACTCGACTTCTTTCTCACCTGATGCGCTAATGGGGGGAAGTTCAAACTTCTCACACCCGCTTACAACCGGTGGATTCGGACAGCCTCAATGTGGATGTCTCAATGGCATGGGGATGGTTCCCGGAATGATGAATCCGTCAATGATGGGCGGTGGGAATCAGCAGATGATGATGTTAATGATGATGATGCAAATGCTCATGCGCATGATGCAACAGATGGGCATGGGTAATGGCATGATGGGTGGCATGCAGGGATCCGGCGGTGGTATGCCCGGTTTTAACGGTGGTATTCCTGGTTTCAATGGTGGTATGCCTGGTTTTAACGGTGGTATGCCTGGTGTTAACGGTGGTATGCCTGGTGTTAACGGTGGTATGCCTGGCTTCAACAGTGGCATGCCTCATTTTGGAAGGCCCCATGGAATGTTACCTCCAGCTTCACATCATATGGGTGGTGGACCAGGTTCGCCCGGTGGAGTTGGCGGTGCTATGCCCACAAATGGCGGCATTCAGATTCCCGATTTTGGTAGAAATCCTTCAAAAATGCAGACAAGTCAGATGTTGGAGGCCGCTTCAAAGAAGTATGGAATTCCACCAAATATATTAAAGGGAGTTGCGTGGCAGGAAAGCGGATGGAAACCCAACGCCAGTTCGTTTGACGGAGGACATGGCAAGGGTATAATGCAGATAGACGATCGTTTCCACAAGTTCGCGCGAACTCAGGAGGTATGGGATCCCGCCAAGAATATTGATTATGGGGCAAAATACCTTTCAGGTCTCCACAAGAAGACAGGTAACTGGCAGTCAGCCCTGAAGAGGTATAACGGCGGCTCTTCTTACCCACCCAAAATCATGGCTCATGCCAAAAACAAACCCTGGACAAAGTATGTACCCGCGAGCACTCCTCCTCCCACCAATATTGGCGGTGCGAAAGGCGCATCCGGCTCCGGGCAGTCCTCTGTTGATCTTGCAAGGAAATTCAAGGGACAGGAATCCTGGAGAATAAAAGGCAAGATGCCCAATTTCACAGCCGCCGGAGGTCAAACAAATAATTGTGCCGATTTTGTAAGCTCCGCGCTGGAAAGTACAGGGAGGCTTAAAGGTCACCAGATCAATGTGGGAAGACTTGAGAAGACACTTCAAAATCAGGGCTATATGCGGGTTCCCGCAAGTCAGTCAAATCCCGGTGATGTCTGGATAAGTAACGGCAGAGGGCACACTGAGCTTGTCTCGGCAAAAGGCGGTACAAGGACAATAGGCTCCAATAACGACAGACCGGGACATCAGGTAATAAGCGAAAGAGCCAAAAGCACCACAAGCGGTGTCTATTATCAGATGAGAAAAGGGTGAAGAATTGATATAAAAGCCAGTGGCGCATAGATCCCTGGCTTTTTGTTATTTGGAAGGAGAATCCATTGAAAGAATCTATAAAGGAAGAAATAATAAGAGAGTATGGTGACTTACCGTTGACAAGCGCGCCGGTGGATCCTGAGAATCCCTCATTTGATTCATTGCTGGGAGCTTTAAAGGCTGTATATACCGGGGAAATGAATGAAGAGGTCCTGGTTAAATATCACAGAGAATTAACCGGGCAATTGGATGAATCATTACATTTTATAGAGAATATGGAAATATCGGATGAAACAATTGAAACAAGGGATAAGTGTATTGGCGCAATAAATATTGTTCGAATAACAATGGATCTACTGGATGATTATAAAAATAATCCGTCGCCGGAGGCAATGGGGCAACTGGTCGAATCTCTTTTAACATCAAGGGCTGTTATGAAATATATCCATAAAATGCTTGATGGGAATATAAAGATGGCCGGAATACGGATAACGGAACATGGAACACGGAACGAAGGATAAGCTTTCATAAGGCATCTCACATTGTTATTATAATCCAGCACCAAAACCCACATCACCCATGTGTTGATTCACTAACCCGTGGGAATTGATTGTAGGAGCCTTTTCCCAAAGGCGATATAGGCAATATGAAACGACATTAAACAATGGTTAACGACGGCGAACAACGGCGGTCAACGATGGAGATATTATCGGAATCAGGAAACCATCGTTTATCGGGGTTAGGAAACCCCTCCTACAGTCAACGCCACTGAATTAAGGTCAGGAGTTACGCATTTTTAAAGCGGAATGGCATGAGAACATCGACAAAACCCATAAGGCATCTTGCCACGTAAATCGTGGCCGGAAGCCTCTCCTATAGTGAAGGGTCTGAATAAATTCCTTGTTTCAGCGTCCTCTGCGATCTCTGCGATGATTAGTTACGAGAAATGATGTTATGCCGAATCATTTTTTTACATGCCTGGATATTTGTATTTCCACAGTTTCTGTAATTCTCGGTCTTATTTTCATTGTCTTGGGATCGAAATCCATAAGTTCGAAGAAAGTATGCAGGACTTTCGGGTTGAATTGTGTTCCCGCACTGTCAACAAGTCTTTTCAGCGCCTCCTCGTCGGCAAAGCCCTTTCTGTAAGGTCTGTCCGATGTCATTGCATCAAATGTATCTGCAACGGCGATAATCTGCGCCCCAAGGGGTATCTGATCCCCCTTCAATTCTTTTGGATAACCTTTTCCGTCCCATCTCTCGTGGTGATATGCCACAAAATCCTTGGTTTTATCATCAATTCCATATGTAACTGTTGAAAGAAGCTTCCTGCTTTCAACGACATGATCTTTCATTATTGCAAATTCATCATCCGTGAGACGTCCGGGTTTGTTCAGGATACTCTCCGGTGTTGCGATTTTGCCAACGTCATGAAGAATTGCCGCCTTTTCTATCTTGGTCACCTCGCCGCTGGGAAGTTTGAGCGCCTTGGCAAGTCTGGTTGCATAATCTGCAACTCTGTTCACGTGTCCCCTTGTATATGGATCTTTTGCTTCAATCGCCTGTGCCAGGGTGGTTATCAGCTCGAAGTAGCTTTTCTCCAGGTCATGTCTAAGTTTGACCTGTTTGATAAACATGGCCGCTTCAATGGCGAATATCCCCAGAAAGTCCTTATGCTCCTCCGTATATTCTTCCCCCTTGAGCAGATTTGCCACGCACAACACACCGAGTGGACTATCATCCTTGGGTGCCCGTAAGGGAACAACCAGTAATGTCCTCAACCTTTCTATAGATCCTGCGAAATCTTCAAAAATATCCTTGTGATCAATATTGTTGAGACACAGAGATTTTGAGTGTAACATTACATCCGCAAAAATCCCCTGACCGGGCGCCACCCTGCATTTGAAGATGTCTTTGGTTATCTCCGAGACACCGATGGAGTGAACTACTTCAAGCTCTTCTCCCTTTTTGAGCATTACGAATGCCATCTGTGAATCCATCTCTTCCCGGGCTTTTTCTATTATAATATCGAATAGATCCATCAAGTGGAGAGAAGATCCCAGTAATCGTGACACCTGTATAACCGTTGTGAGCTTCCTTGTTTTATCGAACAGCTCCTGTTCCCTTTTCTGTCTCTGGCCAACTTCTTTCCTGAGGTTTTTATATGCCTTCTCAAGTTCTACTTCTCGCTTTTTTGTTTCGGTTTTATCTCCGATAACAATCCATTTTTCCGAGAAAAGGAAGAATGACCCCAGGGCGAAGTTAAAGACCGCAAACATTGCATAAATACTCCAGGGTACTACCATGCCTTTGGAGAGCGGGGTTGTGGCGAATAGGTATGCAAGAATTACATTAACAATAACAGCGCTTCCAATTCCCGAAAACCATGGTCTCCCCACAGAATTGCTCAACACCAGCAGAGGGAAAATAAACATGAAAAAGTTCACAGGGACACTGATTACCCCACCGGAATGAGTGAAAAATGCTCCTCCCGTAAACTTGACAAGAAGTGTGACAATGACAACATCAACAACCCATGCGATATAATGATATTGCTCAATTTTAATATGTTGAAACAGTAAAGTGATAAAAATTGCACAAACAAAAGCGGCAATCCCTAGGTATAAAAGCGTTCCCGCTTTCCCTAAGCTCTGACGATCTTCCGACAGGAAAAAAAACATACCGGCAAATATTGCCACAACGAGAATCCAACGCGCAAAGATAATCATTTTCTCCTGGTTCCATTGAGGTCCTATCATGCAACGTTTCTCCTTTTTTCCATTTGTTGGTGAATAAAATCAGCAAATTGCTCAAAAAGTGCAGGTTGAAAATTTTCTCCACTCATTTTCTTCATTATTTTCATTGCATCTTCCAGCGAATGACCCTTCCTATATGGCCTGTCCGTAGTAAGTGCATCGAATATGTCGGCGAGTGAAATTAACTGGGCTCCCACAGGAATTTGATTACCCTTTAAACCATAGGGATAACCGGAGCCGTCAAATTTCTCGTGATGATGGAGTATCAAGACAAGCTCATCTTTCAAGAAATCCAGTGTTTTGAGAAGCTCCATTCCGTATATGGGATGAAATTTGATATGTTCAAACTCCTCATCTGTCAATTTGCCCGGTTTGCTCAATATCCTGTCAGGAATTCCAATTTTCCCTATATCATGTAAAAGCGCGGCACTTTTTAATATTTTCAACTCTTCCCCGGAAACTCCCAGGTGTTTTGCAAACAACGCGGCATAAGCGGCGACATGGTCGGAGTGTCCTCTCGTATATTCATCCTTCTGCTCAAGTGCTTTCGCCAGACTCGTTACAATCCTTAGAGACCTCTCCTCCAATTGCTTTATGAGGTTGATGTTATTTATCAGATAACCAAAAGCGTTGCCAAGGTATCCCAGAACAAGCTTATCGCCGTCAGAGAATGGCTTTTTGCCCGGTTTACGGGCACTCCAGAGAATTCCGTTAATTTCGCCCCCCATTTTCATGGACATTATCAGAACTTCACCAATTTTTTCTTTTAGGAGACCAAAACGTTTGAACTGCCGGTCCCTTTTTGCCAATGCGATAACCTCGGGAAAACAGTCAATATAATGAATCAGGGGATCCGATTTATCAAAAACAAGAGCTTCCTCAGACTTGACATGAATTCCTTCGGAAGACTCAGTAACAAACAAATTACCGTTCTTGCAAAGGACGGCGGTATAGTCGGCGTGAAGATTTTCCTTCAGGAGTCTCGTTGTTATGGAACACATCTGGGATTTATCCCTGACATCCCCCAGCGAGGCGATCAACTTGCCTATAATCCGCCATTGGCTTGTCAGATTATTGTTTTCGTCTATGAGATCTCTCATCTTGATCTCATAGTCTTCTCCCAATAAACGAAAATCTTCCGGAGAAAGCCTGAGTTGACGTCTATTGCGACCAAGCTTGTGTCCGGCAAGGAAACCCAATACCGCAAGTATAAGAGATAATGTTACAAATCCAATAACTATCCATAGCATTTTGCATCTTCTAACTTAAAAATAAGTGATTTTTCAACGCAGAGTTCGCAGAGATCGCGGAGAATTGGTAAGGAAAAATGGCGATTTCTCTGTGTCCTCTGATTGTACTTGAGGGGGGATGCGAGAAACGGGAGGCGGGAATTCCTTCCCCGCTTCTCATTTCCCATTTCCTATTCAATCACGATGCCTTTTCTTCCACGTCAGATTCAAATATCAAAGTAGGCCTTTTCTTCTCCGTAATTACCTCGGCTGTTACTACACATTTCCTGACATTATCCAGAGAAGGAACCTCAAACATTATATCCAGCATCACTTCTTCAATTATACTTCTAAGTGCTCTTGCTCCCGTTTTTCTTTTGCAGGCTTCCTTTGAAATTGCATCTACAGCTTCCGGAGTTATCAATAACTCGACGCCATCAATCGCCATAATTCGCTGATACTGCTTAACCAGGGCGTTCTTAGGCTCGACAAGGATCCTCTTCAGGACTTCTTCGTCAAGCTCATCGAGAGTAACAACGATGGGGACTCTTCCGATGAATTCAGGGATCAAACCATATTTCAAAAGGTCCTCCGGCATAATCTGACTAAGAATTTTCCCAACGTTTTCTTTCTTCCTGCTTGAAATATTTGCACGGAAACCCATGGATTGATCCTTTACCCGCTGTTCAATTATTTCGTTCAATCCCTCGAAGGCTCCACCGCATATGAAAAGTATATTTGTGGTGTCCAGAGTGATAAAATCCTGGTGTGGATGTTTTCTTCCACCGGAAGGAGGGACGTTTGCAACGGTTCCCTCAATTATTTTTAAAAGAGCCTGCTGAACTCCCTCGCCTGATACATCCCTTGTAATTGAGGGATTGTCGGACTTCCTGGCAATCTTATCGATTTCATCAATATAGATTATGCCCTTCTCGGCTCCCTTTAAATCGTAATTGGCGGCCTGGATAATTTTTAAGAGAATATTCTCCACATCCTCACCCACATAACCGGCTTCCGTCAGTGCCGTGGCATCCGCCAGAGCGAGAGGTACCTTCAGTATCCTTGCAAGGGTCTGCGCAAGGTATGTTTTGCCGCAACCCGTGGGTCCTATAAGAAGAATATTACTTTTCATAAGCTCCACATCATCTTCCGTTGCTTTCTTGTCTTGAGTGGAAATTCTCTTGTAATGATTATAAACTGCAACCGAGAGGGATTTTTTAGCCCTATTCTGACCGATAACATATTGGTCAAGAATTTCATTGATTTCCTTCGGTTTAAGGAGACTTTTAAGTTTCGCGGGTTCGTCGGTTGTGCGGGAAAGCTCTTCTTCAATTATTTCGTCGCACAACTGAACACATTCATCGCATATATAGACCCCGGGACCGGCAATAAGTTTTTTTACCTGCTCCTGGGCTTTTCCACAAAAAGAGCATTTCAAAGCTCTTGTATCACTTATACCAAACATGACTACCTCCGAATAACCACCAATTAGCCGGAGACAAAAATTCCTCCGGCTTCAGGCGGAAAATATTAAAAATTAATTCAAAATAACTAAATCATCTCATGTCTTTAGTTATTATCTTATCAACTAAACCATAATCCCTGGCTTCCTCTGCACTCATATAATAATCGCGGTCAGTATCTCTTTCAACTTTTTCAAGTGGCTGACCCGTATGCTTGGAGATTATCTTGTTGAGAACCTTTCTTGTTTTCACTATTTCCTTTGCCTGGATATCAATATCCGTCGCCTGTCCGCCGATTCCCCTGATCCACGGCTGATGGATAAGTATGCGGGAATAGGGCAAAGTAAATCTTTTTCCGGCGGCGCCTCCACAAAGAAGAAGAGCGCCTGCGCTGGCGGCTATTCCCATGCATATAGTGGAAACGTCGGATTTTATCAACTGCATACAGTCATATATTGCCAGGGCGGCCGTTGTGGACCCTCCCGGGCTGTTTATATAGAGATCGATGTCCTTATCCGGATCTTCCTGCTCAAGGTATAATAGCTGGGCGATTACCAGGTTCGCAATTGTATCGTCGATGGTGTCACCCAGGAATACTATACGATTCTTTAAAAGACGGGAATAAATGTCATAAGCACGTTCACCCCGCGCCGTCGTCTCTACAACCATCGGTACAAGAGCGGCTCTTGTCTCATTTCTCATATGCTCTAATCCTTTCATCAAATTCTTGACGGGGACAGTTACATATCATCCCCGTTCAACAATTATAAGTCTGTTTGATAATATATTTTACTTAATACTTATTCAGATTCGCTTTACTGTCGAGGGATTCAATTCAGCTCCGGGGTTCCTCCTCTTTCTCCCCGGTCACCGGTTATTCCGTTTCCGGTTTATCTTCGACAGCCTTTTCTCCGGTTACTTCCGTTTCACCTGTTTCGATTTCTTTTCCAGGCTCCTCTTCATTTACCAATTCTATGGTTTCTTCTGTTATATTAGCATGTTCAAGGAGAAAATCATAGACCTTTCTATTTCGAATTGAATATTCAAAACCGCTAATTTGATTTTCTTTTTCCAATGCTTTTCGAATAACCTGGACATCCTGATTGAGTCTTTTTGCCATCTCTTCGATTTCTTTATCGATTTCCTCATCAGTCGCCTTAATGTCCTCGAGCATTGCCACCTTGTCCAATATAAGTTCAGCTTTTGCCATTTCTACACCCTTGGGATAGAACTGCCGCTTCACTTCCTTTTCGGTTGTGCCCTGACCTTCGAAGTAATCTTTCAGGTTTGTCTTCATCATTTTTAAGTTATATTCCAGGTTATTCATGAAAATTTGCAGGTTATGCTCCACAAGTGATGGTGGTACCAGAACCCCTTCCATCTTTTCAATTAGCTTGTTTATAACCTGATCCTGTAACTGCTGTTTTTCCTGTTGTTCAATGCCGTCCGCAATGTTTTTTCGCATATCTTCTTTCATTTCGTCAAATGTCTGAAAATCTCCAATTGATTGGGCGAAATCATCGTTATAATCCGGAAGCTTCTTTTTCATTATATCGTGAAGCTTGAATTTGAAGTGAGTTTCTTTGCCTGCAAGTGCCGGGTTGGCGTAGTCATCGGGGAAGGTAATGTCAGCTTCCCATTCATCGCCGGGTTTGTGACCGATAAGATGCTCTATAAATCCGGGGATAAAACTATCGTCTGAAACTGTCATATAATAATTTTGTGCTCCCCCGTTTTCCACAGGCTCTCCATCCTGGAAGCTTTCAAAATCGACAACTGCCACATCTCCCTTTTTCAGGGGACGATCCTCCTCAACCGGAATCATTTCCCCGGCCTGTTGCCTGAGTGCTTCAATTTTTTTATCCACAATCTCTTCTGCATCAACTTTAGAAGGCTTCTTTGTCAATTCAAGTCCCTTATAGTCAGTAAGCTCAAATTCAGGCTTTACCTCTACGGTGATTTCAAACTTAATGGGCTCTCCCCTATTAAATTCAATCTCCATATAGTTAGAAACTGCAGGTACTGCGAGAGGAATGATTTTCTCCATTTCAAGAGCTTCCGAGGCGGCCTTGGGGATTAACTTTTCCAAAAGGTCATTCTTTATTGTATCTTCCCCAACTTTTCTCAGAACGACTGCGGAAGGGGCTTTACCTCTTCTAAATCCGGGGACCTGGATTTCTCTTGATACATCATTGATGATTTTCTTTAATATAGGCTCATACTTTGCGGGTTCGACTTCTATCTTGAGAAGTTTCTCGACAGATGACTTCAAACTGGTTTCTACTTTCATTCTTTTGCTCCTTTATTATCAAGTATATTAGATTCTTTGTGAAAAATATTTCACTATTAAAATCAATAAATATTCCCGGTGTTTTCTACAGAACATGTGGGAATCCTTCATGTAACAAGGCAGTGTAATTATTCGGAGGATTGATTAACAATTTGGAGAAATCTCTTATTGGCTTGTTTCGATAAGTAATGTCATTTTTTTGGGAGTTTTGGTATAACCGCAAATCTGCAAAGAACAATTTTATTAGCCTCTGTGGTCTTTGTGGTCTTTGTGGTCTTTGTGGTCTTTGTGGTCTTTGCGGTTTAAAAAAATGTCATAAACAACTAAAATCAGCCTAAATAATAAGGAGGTTATCTTGAACATTAAAATAAGGAAGGGAAGACTCAAGGATATACCTTTTGTAAGAAAATTAGCTGTGAAATCCGTGATATACGGTATCCCAGGTACAAGGAGAATTTCACCGGCAATGGTGCAGAAATTTACCTGGCATTCGTTGGCGGATCTTGAATTTACAATTTATTCTCCTGATTTCGCCTTGATAATTGCAGAAGATCTGGATATAGGAAAACCGATCGGCTATCTCATGCTGGATCTCAACCAGGTGGAAAAATCTACCGGTGAACCTCAAAGTCTTATACATGACCTTGCAGTAGAGAAGGAATACTGGGGTAAGTTTGTCGTTGATCGCCTTATGTCAAGGGCAGAGGAGATTACAAGCGAAAAAGGCTTGATTTACATCGTTGGTGAAATTTCCGCAAGTAATAGAAGACCCCTGATTTATGCAACAAGAAGATTGAAATACAAGATAGAGAGGCATCAGATAATCAAGGTTCTGGATTAATTTATTGACCCTTTTTCTTTTTTCGCCTCACTCTTTTTCTTTTAATTGTCCTTTTCATTTTCTTTTCATCAGATCCCCTGACAGCGCAAGCCGTGCAATAACCTAAATCGGGAAATACTTTCTGACCACATTTTCTACAATATTTGATTCCCTGTTTCTTTGATTTCATAAACCTCGGAATGGGTTCATTGTCATCTCCCAATAAATCAACAGATTTATCCGAATCATGCCCATCTGGGAATATGAGCCTGTCGATCTCGCTCTCGAATTTCTCCTTCTCCATCTCTTCCCCGGTATTGCAAACACAACATATTCTTATATATCGTTTCTTGGTGCAAAAAACTTTGACAAACATCACCCTGGCGTGAAAGGATACCTCTTCGTATCGATGCTTGGTTTTCTTCTTACATACCTTGCAATACCTGATTTCCTCCGCCATAACATCCCGTTCCGGAGGTTGGACGACATATATGGGAAACATAATATTTCACCCCGATTCTTATTGTAAGTTATTTACTTCTTTGCTATTTACCTCTTTGCTATTTACTTCTTCACTGAGCATTAATATCCCTATCATATAAATGGGAAGTGGGAAACGGGAAGTGGGAAAAGAGGAATGGAGGTGAGAAATGGGATTCTGCCTCCGTTCTCCATTTATCGGGACGAGGACGTCCCTCCTACAGTTCCAGCCTCTGTCCTCCGTTATCCGTTATTTCTTCTTCCTGCCCGGTACCGTATTACTTTTGGCGTCAAGTTTAGTCAGGTATTCCACAACATTGTCATGGCCATTTTCAACAGCCAAATCAAGGGGAGTCTTCCCCAGGTTGTTTTTCGCATTAATATCTGCCCCGGCTTTGACGAGCATTTTAACAATCTGCATATGTCCCTGCTCCGCCGCTCCGTGAAGCGGTGTCCAACCGGCTCTCGACTTTGCTTTAATATTCGCACCACGCTTGATAAGTACTTCTGCGGTTTTCACATATCCCTTTGTGGAAGCCCTCATCAAAGGAGTCCATAATGAGTTGCCTGCAGGCACATCAAGTTTAGCTCCTTTTTGAGCCAACATGTCAACTAATTGAGAATACCCTTCTGTAGCGGCGAGATAAGTTGGAGTCATCCCCGTTCTGCTTTCTGCATTTATATCAGCTCCATTTTTAAGAAAAAGTTTCGCCATCTCGATATTTCCACTGAAACAAGCAGTATGAAGAGGATTCCATTCACTTTCGTTTCTCTTTTTTACAATATTTGGATTCTTATTCAACAACTTGCCAACCGCCTTAATATCTCCCTTTTCGACTAATTGAAATATTGGGCCTCCGATACTTGCGTCCTTTGTCAAGTGCACCTTGCCCTTCTTTTCTATATATTCCTCAATTGAAGGTGTCTGGAGGAAATCAGAGTATCCAATCGATTCCCGGAATTTTTGCTTTTCTATATAGTATTCATACAAAACATCGAAACCGGACAACTGATTCTTATATAACTCATCGTACGCATCAATTAATGTTACTACGGAAACCTTGCCCTCCTCATATTTTTTCTTGGATTCTTTAAAATACTCGTATGCCTCTTCAGCCTGAACAAGCTTGAGGTGTACTTGCTCCATTAACGCAATTTGCTTGAAAAAAAGACCTCTTATACGGGCTTTAAGACGCCTTACAAATATGTCTTTTTTCAGTTTTTCAATTTCCAACTGCTTCTTTTTGTATGTGATCTCTTTCCAGTTTCCTGTATTAAATACATCGAAGCTTATGGTGATGCCGACCTTAAATTCTGGAATATCATCTCCATCACAGGAATGAGACGGAGTAAAGTCAATTTTCGGCATGTTGTAAGACATCTCTTTCTTCAGGTCACTTCGGGAGGCTATAATCTGATAATCATGCATATTTACTTCGGGATTCATTCTCAAGGCATATTTCATAACCATTTTTATAAAGTTGTTAGATGAGTAAATCTTACTATCCCGGAGATAGTCCTCATAGTCGGCGTCAAATTCCTCGCTTCCAAACGGAACAATCTCAATCTTTATAGAGGATTCGAGCTGAAGAAGAAGGCTTAATTCCAACTTATTGTCAACAAGTTCATTTTCATGGGTAACTGCATTCTGTTGATAATTCTTAAGCAGGACTTTCCACCTGTAGTTGGCAGATTTCTTTTTCTTGCCGTCTTCCATCTCCGGTCCTAATAAGTCCAACTGTTTATTTACTTCTTTTATAAATTTGTTATCGATTTCCAATTCTCTTTGAACTTTCAGAATATTCATATATGCTGTTACAACCTGTGTCTCAAGGGACATTGCATTGTCAACAACCTGGAAGATACTTGCCATTTTTCTCGCTTTGTTTGCCCTTAAATTGTGGGATAACTCCCCAAAATAATAAAGGGGTTGTTTTAAGTTGAATTTATGGGTGTTGTACGCGATAGCTTTTTTGTATGTGTCATTTCTATCGTTTTGAATTGATGTTGATACAGATATAACAGGATAATATTTCTTCCTTGCTTTTGCAACATTGATTGTTGCAAGGTCTCTCTTTAAGAGGTACATCTTATGCTCAAGGTTGTTCCTCAGTGCTACTTCAACACTCTTCGACAAACCAATCCTAAGCTTCTTCTTTTTGGAAATATCTTTATTATTCTTTTGTAATTCCAACTCTTTCTTGTTCCATTGCCTCAGGGGGCTTTTTTCTTTCAACAAAGTATCGGCTTTCTTTACATCCTTTTTATTAGCGATCTCCCCGGCAAATATAGGGATCGAATTGATCAAGAACAAGAAAACAAACAAAATTAAGTATTTATACTTCATCAAGAAATCACTCCGATACTGAAATTATACAAATTGATAATATAATATTTTTAATAACCACCAAATATTCCTACTTTTTTCTGGTTTAATCTTTAATTTTTTTTGAACTTGGCCTTCTTGTGATTTTGTCCTGCCCCCGCTGATAATGATATTAGATGATGTCAGAATAAATTGATAAATTCACGAGAGTATGAAATTAACAAATCATAATAATCTTTTAACAATCTGTTAACAAATGTAACAAAACGTTTATTGACACATTCTAAACCTATCGTTACAATTAATATTAAGGAATACATTTGTGGGTGAGATGAGGAGGAACAAAAATGGATGCTGTTAGCAGAGCAGGAAACAACATGGTAAATAGGACAAAACAGTGGACTGGTATTGCAAAAAAAGAGACTTCGTTTAATCAGAAAAGCGAAGGGATAGACAATAATAATGATAGCGTCGGTCTATCGTTGAAGGCCATGGAGCTTCTCGATATGCCAAAATCAATGATTTCTCCACAGGAAGCTGATACATCACGCTCAATCAGGGGATAACTGATAGCTGGAAACAATAATATAATAAAGTATGTGATTATATTATTGTTTTGAATGGTTGAAGAATCAACAATCAATAGACATTACAGATATTTCATAAGAGAATTTAAGAAAATTGATTTTTCTCAGATTAATCACATTTTCAAAAGCACCTTTCCTGCTCCTTTTCGGCTTGCCTTTTCAAACGCCGACAGGGCATCGCCAAACGGCAAAATATCCCATATAAGCAGATTTACATCGATTTTCCCTTTTGCAAGAGCTGATAATGCAGGCTTGAAGGGTCCGCACCTGCTCCCCACGAGACGAATCTCATCCACAACAAGCATGGATATATTTACATCGGGATTTTGTGCATACGTGCTTTTTTGTACTATCGTCCCCCGGGGTCTGACCATATCCCTTGCCATCCTGAATCCCGACGGGTTTCCCGTACACTCAATTACAACATCGTATTTGATTAAGTCATTTTTACTTATATTCTCTTTGAAATCATCAAGAAGACTTGTGTTTATTTTGCGATCTTTCAGGATTTTCATCTTTTCTCTATGTTTCCCCACAACAAGAAAATCACATCCCGTTCCCGATACAACCTGGGCGCAAAGGATTCCAAGCTTACCGTCTCCCAATAACAATACCCTGTCGGTTGGCTTTATGTGGATGCTTTCCAGGATTTCGAAGGCCGCAGCGAGTGGCTCTGTGAATGTTGCCTCCTCATCGCTGAGATTGTCCGGGACAACAAGGAGATTATCATCGGGGAGCGTTATGTAGTCGGCAAAAACACCATCTCTCCCCTGAATCCCAAGAACGGTACGGTTGGGGCAGTGTTTCCCCAGTCCTTTCCTGCATATATAGCATTCCCTGCATGGGCAGTTTATTTCACCCACGACACGCCTGCCAAGAAGATCTTTTCTACCCGATTTCTCGACAACGCCCACAAACTCATGTCCCAATACTCCGGTGAATCCCATATAGCCTTTTGTAATCTCGAGATCAGTATTGCAAATCCCCGCCATAAGCACTTTAATGAGCGATTCGCCGGGTGGAGGAGAAGGGGACGGGTAATCATCAACAAATTTCAGCTTTCTGTTAAAAACAAGGGCATTCATTATACTATACTCGTTTCACCTGTACTTTTGGATTCAGACTTTTGATTTTATCAAGAAGACCTGCCTTGTTGTCAATGTCAGGAATTTCGAAATTTCCATCGTTTGTTACAAGAATCAGAGAATGGATTATCTCATCTTTTTTTTCTTCAGCTTCCATTTCGACTAATTTTATATCTTTGATATTAATGATATTCTTTATGCCTGCAAATGAGCTATAATCCTTTATAGTCATTTTTAAATCTTCAAAATCTACGGAAGTAAATTTCGCATCGCGGAAAAAACCCGCTGAAATTATCAACAGAACAGGCATAAGCAATGCCATTGCCCATATTTTGGTTTCAAGAAAACACGCAAACATTAAAATGACGCAGACAAGCCATGTGAGCGCTCCGTAGAAATGCTTTGACGCTCCAAAAGTCGTCAAATCCGATTCAGGTGTTGAAGCTTCATCTTCTTTTTCTTGGGCATCTTCCCGGTTGTCTGATGCGGACTGTGATGATGAAGTGTTTTCTTCTTCAACTTCTTTCTTAATAATCTCTCTGTCGTTCATTTAATTCACCCTTATATCTCATTCATTATTATCGATAATTAAATCCTGACTATCTTCAAGACTTCGTTCATAAATTGTACAGAATGGAATTTTAGAAAAATCCGGTAATTCCTGCTCAATTGGCTCGCCGCACAATTCTTTTAATAGACCGACATTCTCCCTGAATATATCTCTCAAATCATAAAAAAGCGTCTGGTATCTCTCTTCAGGCTTCAATTCGACTTCCAGAACCCAATCCAGTGCGATTCCTTTTACAAACCTCTGTCGCAAGATGTAAAATCCGTCAACACATTCGACAAACATGTAGCCGAAGTAATCCAGGGGGTCCTTAATCTCTCCACTTATAATGTCATGATAGATGATATTCAAAATAAGACCGGAGCTTGTCACGCCGTAATAAGAATGCATCTCGGTGACGAACTGCCTGACTTCTTCTTTTATCGGTTTTATTGTTATTTCCGGTCCCCCGGGCAAAATCTCCATTTGCATCACTTCTTTTATCGATATTTTCTCCATAGCCCCTGAAACCTTTTATGTTTCTAAATTTCCGGAAAAGACATAATTGTGAATAATTGCGCTGATTATAATTTGACCGTATGTCCTGATTGGGTACTGTCAATAGCATTCATCATAACCTCGAGATCCCTGTATGATTCCTCGAATGTCGCCACGACATTCTTGCCCTCTCTTATTGCCTCGTAAAAATTCTCGAATTCACCTCTGTAACCGGGATCGCCAGGTAACTTTTCGATATGAATCGGTTTGCCGGAGCGTTGCAGGGCAATTTTTCCACCACCCGCAATTATTGTCCCTCCGTCTCCGAATATGATTAGCCTGTCTTCATTGAATTCGATGGCACTGTAGTATAGAATCAGGGAACCCTGGATTCCGTTTTTCATCCTGAACTGCAGGCTGAATGTATCCATCTCACCCAAGTCCGGGTTGATCCTCTGTGCAAATGCTGATCCCACATCAAAATCACCGAAGAGAAACCGGAGTCCTGCGATATTGTGAATGCCCGCATCGGTAATAAATCCGCCCCTGTATTTATGCTCCAGCCGCCATTTTGTTTTGGCATATTTGTTACCAAGATGCATCCGGTGATAATCTGTCCAGACAACCGCATAGGGGTTGCCGATTTCTCCCTCTTCAATCATTTCCCTTGCCCGGATCAATTTCGGCATATACCTGAAATGCTCGGCAACCATCATAACCTGTGGGAAACCGGCAGGAAACTCAAGCATCTTTTTCGCCTCTTCAAGATTTACCGCCATGGGCTTTTCAACGATAACATGCTTGCCCGCCTCCAGCGCATCAAGTGTAACCCGGTAATTCAACTCTATCGGCAGGACGATGTCAACCGCTTCAACATCGGGCATTGAAAGCAAATCGCGATAATCAAGAACATATGGAACTCCTCCCACCATTTTTGCATATTTCTTCGCTTTGGGCTCCGTATGATTACATACGGCGACTATTTTCATCCTGCCCTTTATCTGTTTCAACGCCGGCCAATGAAGATCGCGGGCCGCTATGCCGGTTCCGATAATTCCTATATTTATAGGTTTCATAATACTGTCCCCATTCTGATTTCAGTTTTGTGACTGAGGTGAGATATAAGGCTGTCGAAAAAGGTATTTTTCACCGCAGAGTTCGCAGAGAGCGCGGAGGATAAGTGGGAAACGGGAAATAATCGGGTTTTTAGGGCTTTTCGATACACCCACCTTCGACCTCTGAGCTCCGTTATCCGTTATCCGTTATCAATTTATCGGGACGGGGACGTCCCTCCTACAGATCTGACTTCCCCCTCTGTCTTCTACCTTATATAGCTTACAACTTCCCTGTTCCTCTCCGGTATGGGTAGTTCTTCCGGGAGATCCTTGTAGCCCAGACAGATAGCATAGTATGGCTTATATCCCTCCGGCACATCAAACATTTCAATTTCTTCTTCATCAAGAAACATAAACCTGATCAGACCGATCCAGCACGAGCCTATTCCCAGGCTTTCCGCTGCCAGTAGCATATTCTGCGTTGCGGCGGAGCAGTCAATCAACGGCGAAAAAGCTGATTCCCTTCCGGAGACAAGAATAACGGTCGGCGCGTGGTGAAAAACGTGATATTCCTCGCACTGTCCCTTCTCGGCAATCCAGTCTGTATCGGATTTTGCCATTTGGAGTTTTGTTTTTTCATTGATTATATCAATTATTTTCCTGTCTTGTATCACCGTGAAATACCAGGGTTCATCTCTCTTGGCGGTAGGTGCATATATCCCCGCTTCGATTATGGCGTTAAGCTCCTCCTGTCTGATTTGATTGGGTAAGTATTTTCTTATACTTCTTCTTTTCTTGATCGTTTTTAATACTTCATTCACAACAATTACCTCCCTAAAATAGAAATGGGAAACGGGAAACGGGAAACGGGAAACGGGAAACGGGAGATGGGAATATTTTTGCCTCCAACATCTCGCCTTTCACCTCTCATCATGTAATAATTATGTAAATTTTCAATATTCCCTCCATTCCCGCGTTCTCTGTGCCCTTTACGGTATCCATAAAAAGGACAGGAAACAGGAAACAGGCAATATTGAGCAAATATTTATCATAATCATCTGAGAGAGTATTTACGTGGGGAGTATTAATATGAAGATTGGACTTATCGAAGCCTGCGATCCGGATTGGCAGTTTAAACGTTTCTCTTATCCGCTCCAGTTAGGATACCTCGCTTCATATCTGAAGAAATATGATGAAGGTGAGAATGGTTCAGAATCACGGATTGAAATTATAATTACCGAGGAGATTGACGAGATAATCAATGCTCAACCCGATCTTGTCGGAATAAGCTCATATTCCATCAATTATGATATTGCTGTTGAATTTGCAAAAAAGATAAAAAATGAGCTTAATGTACCCGTTATCCTTGGAGGGTGTCATATCTCCGCTCTTCCTGAGACATTTAAGCCTGTCTTCGACCTTGCCGTTTCCGGCGAAGGTGAAAAAACATTCAGGCAAGTGGTTGATTTATACCGGAAAAAAGGGAAGTTCGAAAAGGAAGACCTTCAAAAGATTGATGGGATCGTATTTCTTGATGGCGAAGAAATTGTAAAAACTCCACCTCGTCCGACTTTTCGATTTCTTGACAGGATTCCACATCCTGACAGGAGCTTATACAAAATTCGCTCTGGACATCATTACATCAGCACATCCAGGGGATGCCCCTTCCATTGCCTTTTTTGCGCTCCAAAGTTAATGTGGAAAACGAGCAGATATTTCACGACTAATTATGTCATACAGGAGATAATTAACATAATAGGGTTATACGGCACCTCGTTTACAAACCTTTCGGTAGTTGATGACCTGTTTATTGCAAACAAGAAAAGGCTCAGGATGCTGCAAAAATGGTTTTTTGAAACGGGAATATCCGAGGCGATAATCTCACAGGCAAATGTAAGAGCGGATCTGATTGATGATGAAATGGCGGAGATTCTGTCAGATATGAATTTTCGCACTGTGAATTTCGGGGCGGAGTCGGGATCCGACAAAATATTGAAATATTACAATAAGAAAACGACGGTTGAAGATAATCAAAGGGCGGTTGACATTTTATATAATCACGGAGTCATGGCGATTCCATCATTTATAATTGGCGCACCTGTGGAAGCAAAAGAGGATTTCGAGGCAACGATTGATTTTATTGAAAAAAACCATAAAAAGCTTGCCGGGTTCGAGATATTCCCGCTTATACCGATGCCCGGGTCTCAGTTGTGGGAATATGCAAAAGAAAAGGGAATCGTTAACAACAACATCGAGTGGGCAAGACTTGAGCCACTGCTCCTTGACTTTAATCCCGACAGCTACTTCTACATGGTGGAGGAGGTTTCAAAAAAGACATTCCTCGATTATGTGAAGAGATTCCAGGAGTTGTATGCGAAGTATAATCCAAAAGCGATGGAATTCAGGAAGATGCTGGAAGAGATGAAGTCGCAGAATGGATAGTGGAGGCCGGAAAGCAGAGGTGAGGGTATCGAAAAACCTTAAATTTTCGGTTAGTTTCTGCGAATTTTGCGATGAATTAATAACTCAATATGATAATTACTTGGATAGAAAGCTTATTTAAAAGTGTTTCATCCACGTCCCCTGATTGCGAAGTGGTTTTTCTTCTTGTTAAGCCGCTGAAGCGGCTTAAGGGAATGGGGCTTTACATCAAGCCGCTTCAGCGGCTTAAAGCTAAGAACTTTCTTTCAAGAAGATTCCCACAAAGAAATATAACTGGGCATTTTAGGTTAAATACTGTTATTCATAAACATTAAAGTTTTTCATCTTTTTTATCATTAATTTTATATGGCGCATGTTCTTCTCGCCGGGATCTACCTTGCCGTATGGACTGCCGTTGACATAATCAAGAACTTCCGGAGTCCTTTTCCTGTCCATATATGCGACATCCTGATGTGAATAAACCTTCGAGAGGGGAATTCCATACCTGTTCATGAGATACTTTACGAGATAGGCGCATGTTTTCATCGTCTTTTTCTTCTTTTGAAGGTGATTTGCATTTAACGCCACCATCTCGATATTAATCGCCACATGATTTATTCCGTAACATCCCCTTGACCTGACATTGTCGGGCAGGATCCTCCATATTTTCTCGCCGTCTATGACATAATGAGAAGCAAGCCCGGGTGTTTCGCCTGCTGACCTCTTGCTGTTGACAAGGTTCCAGGGGAAGCCGGACATTGCTGTGTAGTGAAGCACGATTACCCGGGGATTTAATACAGATGTATTTTGCATATAATGCCTTCTTGAATATGCCACGATCTGCGGTTTCCACGCTTTCAGGTCTCTCATCCTGCTCTTGTCAATCTTAATTTTTTTCCGAGCTGAGCCTGACTGACACATTAATATCGCTTTCCCATTTTTATTTCGTACAAATCCCGATCCTGTTACAGTAAGTGGTTGAAACGGAGCTGATTTCAGGGAAGACTGTATTCTTGTGCCGTAAGACCCATACGGGATTTGTGTGAGTATAAAGAATAGGATCATGGGTAATATGCACAAAATCACGGGTTTCCTGATAAAGTCTCCGGGGATTTTAAAGTAAAGCTTCATGAATATTGACTCCAGTTGAAAATAATAGTAAGTATTCACCGCAAAGACCACAGAGATTAAAAATAATTTTCTTTGCGTTCTTTGCTTCTTTGCGGTTTTATTAATATTCCAATAAAACGACATTACCTATTGAAAAAGTTAAACCCTACGGTGACATTTTTTTTCGATATATGTAAGCTGAATTCCCCCCGGGAAGATGGAACTCAGCTATCGGGACCATATTCTTACCCTTTTTAATCCAATTGTCCTTCATATACCCGGTAAGTGAGTCCGGGGTTTTATCAGGGCTCTTTCCCGTTGTTAACAGGATCATGTATATCACATCAGGCGAGACCGATTCCCATGTGATATCCATATCTGCACCCGCTCCGTCCTCAACCTCAACAATCTCATCTGTGGGCTTGCTTTCTCTCCCGATATCATCCCTGACAGGAGCAATATAATACATTACAGACGATTCGCCGATATTTTCCCTGAGGTTTATATCTTCCGGAAAAATATATATCTTCTCGCCGGGAGAAAGCCCCGTCGAAAAATGATACATCAAAACCAGGGGCTTCATTCCCGCGGCGTCACATCTGTTATACACCACAAAAAGCCCGGATTCGCCGGGTTTGTAATTCTCTCTGAAATCATTTATCGCTGTATTAATAATTTCTCCGGTCTTCCAGTCCTCATCGGAAGGTCTGGCAATCTTTATCCCGGGGAAGATATTTTCGACGGATTCCGGGAGAATAATCCATCCTGACCATGTTAAAAATGAAATTGCCAATAATGGCAGAAGGATTATGGTTCTCAAAGCTTTAGACTTTATTGAAAATATCCAGAATACGGCGAAACCTGATAGAAGCCCGGTCAGGGGGATGAAATATCTTGTATCATATATGGGCTGAAGTGCAAATATCAACATTGCCGACAGCGAACTCCATAACAACAGGTTTTTATCTCCTGTCCTGTTTCCACGGATGAGATAATAGACAATTCCGATTATTATGAATATAAGTATGGGTATCCCCACATAATCAATCGCAAAAAATTTGACAAGGAAATGATAGACAGATCTTGTTGATGCGTGCTTCTGAATTTCCGACCCTCCCCAGAACCTGCCCATGTATGTTTTTAAAAGGAACTGAAAAGAGAAAAGATAGAAATGGTTTGTGATGACCATGAAAAGAATCGATCCCGACAGGAGATTGCCCTGAGGAGTGCCTCTTAACCTTGATTTGAGTGAAAATAAAATGAGAGCGATAATCCCTGCTACGGTTACGATTATATAGAAAATCCAGAATGTATCCGGCGGCGGATATCCGAGGTCATCTTTTCCAAGAAGAAATACGATTCCAAAAAGAATGAAATATGAAATAAGCGGGGCAAACAGCCAGAGGAAATCTTTTTTGCCGGTTCCTGTATCATCATCTGTTTTTCTTATTGTTGAGACAAGCACAATTAAAAACGGGACAATCATGAAAAACACAAACGCCCATTTGATAATCATACCAACTCCACATGCAATAAAAAACAGGATTGCATACTTTCCGCTTTTGAAATTGTCGGAGAGAATCAGCAAATACATCGCCCATACAATAGCGGCGGCAAGCGCAATGTCGATATTGTTTATTAATGAATAATGTGTTATTCCCACAAATCCCGGTGGTAGAATTGCGGCGATAAGTCCGGCGTCCCGGTTCCATAAACGGGATACAAGGAAATATGTGCCGAACATGAGCAAGACAATAAAAGAGGTGTTGAGCAGTGCAGACGAGAGAGTAATATCGCCGGTGACAAGCGAAAGCATCGCCGTTAATTGATGAAAGAGGTTGGGGTAAAGCTCCCTGACAAGCATGAAGGAGGGAATGTCAATCGATCTGAGGCTCTGACAATGAGACGATGCGTTAAAAAGATGGGCGGCATCGCTTATGAACGTGCCTCCCCTATCCTTCAAGATCCAACTTATTGTGAGAACAAAAAAAAGAATCGAGATGCCGGATAGAATTGCCGGGTATATGATTCTTTTTTTGATGTTCATTCCAATAATCTTATTATTCCATATTCTTTCGCTTTTCCTTTTATTTACCCCGAAAGGTCACTTCTAATTTATATTAATAGTCGTTCTATCCGCGAAATCCGCTCCCCGTACGACGATGTAGCCACCGCTTCTGGTAATGGTTATATTGTTCGCCGGGTCAAACGGATCAAGGATTCTCTTGGTATTTCCACTATCTATTATCTGGATTTGCCGCCCCGGAAAAGGGAAGTCAATTGTTGTAACGCTCCCCGACTTTCTTATGTAAGCGTTTCCAACCGTATCAGGCGATTGAACGATAGTAGTGTTCCCCTGCTTTGTGACGTAAGACCTACCGAAGGGAAACGGGTGATCTATTGTGGTTCTGTCGCCCCTTTTCTCGATGATGGTCCTGTTACCTGCTCCTGCCTGGTAGACCTCGGTGCGATCGTCATTCTGCCGGATAAAAGTGTTTCCCGGCCAGGAAAACTGGTTGATGACCACCTCGTCACCGCGTTGCGTTACCTCTGTCAGGTTCGCTCCCGGCCGCGCGAATGTGACCCTGTCCTCCGATTTCGTGACGTTGGTGTTCGCTCCCGATCCTGAGCTGTTAATATAAATGTGCCGGTAATCCTGGCTTTTCATCTTGAAAGGATTGAATGTGATTCCCCCGGACAGATCATAAAACAACCCGTCCCCAAGGTCAACACCCACCATTGACATTGGCAATGCTGAATTTCCCTCCGCCGACTCGTTCTTCCTCATACTGGTGATGGGAACCCGCAAAGCGTCAGTCATTTCAATATTGTCATATTGTTTGAGGGCTATTTCCCTTCCCTTGACAACCCCTTCGCTTTTTTCCACTTTCCCCGGCCCGGCTGAAAGGGAAAGGTTGCCCATCGCCTGTTCAAAAATCTCTTCGGGCAATGGAAAACCAGAAATGGCCGAGTTTATCCCGGCAATAGGCACGCCGCAATCAGATAATGAAACGCCCTTTGGAAGCTTGCTCTTAAACAGATTGCCCCCGGTTCTCCTGACTTTTTCAGGAAGTCCGGGAGATTCCGATTCCTTGTCGCCATGCGTAAGGCGATCTTTTGGAGTGGTTTCCTTATCGCCCGATTTGACTTCTTTTTTCTCCTTTTCTGCGGCAGGATATTTACCGGAAGGAAGCTCAAAAGATCTAACCCTGGAAATGTCCATGATCATTATCTCCTTTGTTTATTGGTGGCAATTTAAATATAATTTCGGGCGAATATTCGCTCAAACTAAAAATGCGTTAAAACCCATTATGATTATAATCCTTTTGAATTATGAAAACAATGCAAAGTTTGTTAAATCCATGTTAATATATGGCGGCTGAAATTATTTGGACAGGCTATTATTCACAACTGAGGACGCGGAGTTTGCTGAAAAT
Organism: Vulcanimicrobiota bacterium; assembly: GCA_021107945.1. Taxonomy (GTDB): domain Bacteria; phylum Vulcanimicrobiota; class JAJTBE01; order JAJTBE01; family JAJTBE01; genus JAIORV01. The sequence continues at coordinate 62,352 of JAIORV010000023.1, forward strand.
CACTTTTCTCCACCGTCAATCATTAATCCCGGTTCCTGATAAAGGATCCAACACCATATCACCTGTATTTGAATATCTTCTAATTAACCGGCGTGGAAGTTCAGTAAAGAATTTGAAGAGTATTTATGTAAGGTATGAGTTAATATTGACTGAATCATAAAACATAGTAAATCTGATAAATTGTATCCGAAATCTTTTTTTAAACGCGGATATCGGTTATCCTCCGCAGACCAATTTGGACATTAGTTTTTTGAAACACTTCTGAAATTATCATCTATAGATATTCAGATTGCTTTTATATTTAGCTTTACCACCGGCAAAGAAAACAGCGGTTTGAACCATGGGAGAGGTCATTCCCAATGCCTCTTGCATGCCAAACTCGGTAATTTTACAGACTGTTCTTTCCTTACCAAGCCCCAGGAAGCCTTTTTCTTGAGTAACTTCAAATGTGGTGTTCAAATCTTTTGCCGTGTCTGTTTTGTCGGTAATTCGACCGTTGGCTAAAACATCAATTCCTTTTAAGTGAAGAGACATTGTCTTTAAATTTTTATCCTGAGTAAAAGATGCTTCTCCCTTGAAGTTATCGCCCTTAAGGGCAACTTCCCCTTTTTCTTTGTTAAAGTCAACACCATCAACATTGTCTTGCGAAAGCATTTTTGCCGACAGAGAATCAAATTGCTTTTTCATAATCATTGCATTCTTATGAGCATTTGAATCCCTCGCCAAAGTGAAGTCATCGACTTCCCCGGTATTTACATTAATATACATCTTTTCCACCTTATTAAATTATATGGCAATTATTATTGTTGCCTAAGCACATTTTACAATTTAGGTAGCTATCAGTCAATAGACAAGATGTAACAAATTATAATAAAATTGTTAACATTTTATCAGAAAAGGGATCTGCTCGTCTCGCCTGTTCTTTAATGCGGCCAACCTGTTGTTTGTAAAACTGTAATACGGGGAAGAGCGATGAACTCTTCCCCGTATATTATGACTTGAATATTGTATCGTGAATATTATAGCTCTATTTCACTTTTAACGGCAGTTTTTTCAAAGATTTCTCCATCCAGGAAAGGGCTTTCTCAATATTCTCAACGGAATTAGCATATGAGAATCTGAGGTATCCCTCGCCATACTCACCGAAATCTGTCCCGGCAAGGCATGCCACTCCGGCGTCGTTTAGCATATGATCAGCCAACTCACTGCTCTTTACGCCCGTTCCCTTTATATTTGGGAATACATAGAACGCGCCTTTGGGTTTCCGGCAAGTGAATCCGGGGAGCTTGTTCAGTCCGTCAACGAATACATCTCTTCTCTTCTTGAACTTTGCAACCATTTTATCCACCTCATCCTGAGGACCGGTAAGAGCTTCGATTCCCGCTGTCTGCACAAATGATGCCGTGCAGGAAACAGTGTTCAACATCAGGTCTGACATAGCTTTGATTATATGTTTCGGGCCTGCGCCGTAACCCAGCCTCCAACCTGTCATTGCATACGTTTTTGAGAAGCCGTCCATCAGTATTGTATGCTCTTTCATGCCGGGGATCTGTGTTATTGATGCGTGCTCACCGTCATATATCATTCTTGAGTAGATTTCATCGGAAAAAACGATCAGGTTGTATTTTTTAACGACCTTTGCAATTTCCTCATAATCCTCCATTGTGAGGAATCCACCGGTTGGATTACTGGGAGAGTTAAGGAATATCATTTTGGTTTTATCCGTGACTCTGTTCTTGAGATCATTGACATCAAATCTGAAACCCTTCTCCTCGAGTACCGGCACGGGAATACACTTTGCACCGACAAAATTGATAAACGAGGCGTATGCGGGATATGTGGGATTCGGAAGAAGCACTTCGTCTCCCGGGTCAAGAAGCGCCAGGATAGCTGTTATAATGATAGGCTTACCTCCGGGACCTACGACGATTTCGGTCGGGTCGTATTGCACTCCTCTTGTTTTTTTCAGGTAATCTGCAATAGTTTTCCTCAAATCCATTGTTCCGCTGGAGGGTGTGTAATGATGGTGTCCATGATCCAACGCCCACTTTGCTTTATCGACGATGTTTTGTGGTGTATCAAAATCGGGCTCACCAATCTGAAGATGAATAATCTCCTTACCCTGAGCTTCAAGCTCCTTTGCTTTTGCCAGGACAACAAATGCGCCCTCGGTTCCCAGGCTGGACATTCTTTCTGCTAAATCCATTTTTATCATGATGAAAAACCTCCTTAAACTATTTTAAATTGTAAGTAAATCAGCAATTCAGAGAGATTGAAAGTCTATGACCCATGATATGAAACTCCCCCAACACCTGAGCTTGCTTTTTCACAAAAATCCTTTCTCTTTGTTTTCGATCTATCCTGCTTGTATATAAAAGACTAATTTAAATGTAGCGATTTTGGGTGGAAGCCGGCCTCCCGACCGGCACGAAGTCATGAAGAATACTGAGTTTTTTAATAAATTCTTCGTGCACTCCATGGCTCCGTGGTGAAAAAATCGCATTCCGCCCCGTTCTCCGTCATACGTTTTCCATTCTCCATTCTCCATATTCCTTTTATCGGGACGGGGACGTCCCTCCTACATTATGACCAATCAAAATGTATAATTACTACTCAAAATGTATATTTTTCTTGTTGCCCAATATGTCCTCAAGAATCACGGTCACACCTTTGCCCTCAATGACAGGCTGTCTATTCTTGTCATACCTTGAGAAATATAAATACCCGTTGACCACCTGATTGGGATTCAATGCCTTGTCAAGGATCTCGTCATAATGATCCGCTTTGAGACGTTTTCCTTCCTTGCCTTGAAGGTAGAAATGCCAGGGAAATGGTGCAAACTGGACTGCCCCGGGTCCCGGATTTACTATTTTTACCTGAAAAACGTAGAATTTATCCAGCCCTTTTTGACGATATATGTTTTCCCTTACCAATTTTACCCTTCTGGGATCCTGGACAACTTCCTTGTATGCGTAATATGAGGCGTATGCGTTAAGGTAATCGGCATCCCAGTATGTAATCTCCAGTTGAACATGCCTCACCCTCTTTGGATTCATCGAGCTCTTGTAACTCGCATATGAGCCATATGCATATGAAGCGGCGTACCAGGGGTTGACTGAGGCATATTGCCCGGCAAAAACGATGGTGGAGAGAAAGTTGTATGTGTCAAAAACATTTATTTTAATTGTTCCTCCCGACCCGCGTTTAAAACGAAGAACTTTTGTCTTTTTCTTTACAATATCCTTGAAGTCCCCGGAAACCTTCTTCTCATATTCCTTGATTTTCTTCTGATATTCCTTTTTCTTCTTGAGCTTTTCTTTTTCAAGTTCTTCGTCTGACATCGGCGGCTCATCTTTCTTCCCGATATCACCGCTGGATTTTTTCTCTTCCGGTTTATCAAAAGGTATATCGCTAAAAACATCTCCCAGGTTCACCTGATTGCCCCCAACAAGCTCTTCAACACGACAAGTTGCATTGTAATCGTCAACCTGAATTACTTTTATAGTGGCGATGGGCTTACTCATCCTGGTTACGTAATAAACCGTCATCGGTTTTATCTGTTTGTTTAATCCCTTGTTAATTACCACATTGCCATTTGGATATACTTTTGTGATCATTCCCTCCATGGCAAATGACGGGATTGTTATTATAAGAAGCAGAATTATACAAAGACATACAAAAAAACAAACTTTCTTCATATGTAAACGACCTCCATTAATAATTTTCCTACCGATTCCCCTACTTTTTTATAATTCTTGTATAATAATTAATATGTGTTATCATATGCAATTATAGAAAGGTAAAGGCTGAATGAAAACTTCCTTTGAATCGGGTTTGAATGATTTCATTCAGATTATAATTATAACATGAACAATAGTCCGGTGGCAATGCACCGTGAAGTAGTTTATTGAAACAAAGGATATGTATCCGTGGAATAGAAATGTATTTCTTAAATATTTTTGGGTACAACATTAATATACGAAATCCTGGAATATTCCAAATGAAATCAGGCTGTATTTGAAAAGTTTTTTCAATTATTACACATCCTATATCCCCTCTCTCCGAGTTGGGGATAAAAAGATCGGAATTTTACCTGATGGTTATTTGAAATATTTCTATAGAATCAAGGAGTTTATTTTGAAAAAGAAATTTTCACTTTTATTATGTATTTTCTTCATTATACTTCTTCTGGCCAATGTATCATGGGCGAGTGGGCTTCATGAAACGACCAGGAGCGGTAATCTGAATAAAGCAAGACAGATCCTCATGAAAAATCCAAAACTGGTAAATAAAGAAGATAAAAACGGAAGAACCGCCTTGCATAAAGCATCTATTCGGGGACAAAAGGAAATGGTTGAACTTCTTATTTCTTATGGTGCAAATATTAATTTGACGGATAAAGCAGGAGATACTCCCCTTATTCTTGCGACGAAAAACGGGCACCTGGAAATTGTCGAGCTTCTCCTTGCAGATCAGGGGGAAACAAAATCTGAAAAAAATATCTCTGAAATTTCTGTTCCCTGGTCGAAAACGGTTAATGATATTGTATTGAAGTCATCGGATATTAATGTGAAAAATGACCTGGGAATGACCCCTCTCCACTATGCGGCGGAAAAGGGTCATCTGGAGATATGTAAGATTCTGCTATCAAAAAATGCAACTATTGACACAAGGGACAAAGCAGGGAATATGCCGCTGCACAGGGCGGCTTCATCCGGCAAGAAAGAAACAGTAGAGTTTCTATTATCAAAAGAGGCCGACATTAACTCAAAAAACAGAAACGGCAGAACTCCTCTTCACAAAGCGGCATATACCGGTCGCAAAGAAATATCAGAACTTCTTGTTGAGGAAGGCGCGAATATTAACGAGCCTGATGAATACGGCTGGGGTCCCTTGCACAGGGCGGTTTTCGGGGGGCGCAAAAACATAGTTGAAATGCTTCTTTATAATGAAGCTGCCACCGATCAGAAAGACAAATACGGCATGCTGCCGTTTCATTGGGTGGGATTCAACAACGACACGGATATTGCTGAGATGTTATTATCAAAAGGAATCGATGTTAACGATAAAGACGGATTCGGAAAAACTTTACTCCACAGGGCGGCTGAGAATGGATTTAGTGAACTCGTGGAATTACTTATTGAAAAGAATGCGGATGTCGATATTGAGGACGGGCTTGGAAAAGCTCCCCTTCATATGGCGGCAAAAGAGGGAAATATTAAGGTTGCCAGGCAGCTTATTTCAAATAAAGCCAATATAAACTCAAACACCGAAATGACCCCGCTTCATGAAGCAACAACTAAAGGCAATGTTACAATGACGAATCTCCTGCTCTCAAAAGGAGCCAAGGTAAACCTGAAAGATAAAAACGATGAAACGCCGATTCAACTTGCAATTGCTCTCAAGCATGGCAAAATAGCTGAATTGCTTATTAATAAAGGAGCGGATTTGACTGTAAGAGACAGATCGGGGAGGTATCCCATTCATCAGGCAGTGGAAAATGGACTTAATAAAATTATATCACTTCTCATTAAAAAGGGAGCGAACGTTAATGTAAAAGACTATAAAAAATCAACTCCTCTTCATATAGCAGTGGCATCTGGAAAAAAGACTATTGTTTCACTTCTTATATCCTCAGGAGCCGATGTTAATGCAAGAGACGAAATCGGCGTTTCTCCGCTTCATAAAGCGACGGAAACAGATAATATAACATTAGCTGTTCTGCTTATATCAAGTGGAGCTGACATTAATAAAGGTAGTAATAACGGCAAGACCCCTCTTCATATCGCCGCAGAGAAGGGATTCAAAAAAATGGGGGCATTTTTAATTACAAAGGGGTCCAAAGTAAACAGTAAGGATACAAGAGGATGGACGCCGCTTCATTTTGCCGCCTTTGAGGGGAAAAAGGATGTTGCAGAAATACTTATTTCAAAAGGGGCATTTGTTAAAGCTCGGGACAACGACGGGTGGACTCCCTTACACGCATCCTCAATTAAGGGGCATATAAATATTGCCAAACTTCTTATATCCAAAGGTGCAAAAGTTAAGGCGAAAGACAATTCCGATGTTTCACCACTTCATCTTGCCGCGGGAAACGGGCATAAGAAGATTGTTGAATTGCTAATCTCAAAAGGAGCGATTGTAAACGCAAAAAACAAAGACGGCAAGACACCGCTACATGAAGCTGTAAACGGCGGTCATACAGGGATAGCTAAATTTCTTGTAAAGAAAAATGCAGATATAAGGATGAAAGATACAGAAGGAACAACCCCACTTCACCAGGCTTCGGCAAATGGATATGAAGAATTGGTAAAGCTTTTCATCTTAAAGGGGGCCGATGTTAACGCCCAAAAGGAAGACGGAGTGACACCACTTGGCGAAGCCTCCGATAATGGACACAAAGAAGTCGTCAAAATGCTAATCGCAAAGGGAGCGAAAGTCAACCTGGCGGATAAAAACGGAGTTACTCCATTACATAGTGCCTCTGCAAAAGGACATGAGAATGTTGTTGAGACTCTCATATCATTCAAGGCAGATGTCAATGCAGTTGACGGAAATAAGCGAACACCACTTCATCGTGCCGCAGTCTGTGAAAATGAAAATATTGTAAAAATTCTTGTATCAAACGGCGCTAAAGTAAATGAAAAGAATAAGGAAAGTAAAACTCCTTTATACCTTGCAATTGAAGCGAACAAAGAAAATGCGGTAAAAGTCCTTCTTGAAAATGGCGCGGATTTTAAATTGATGGATGAAGAAGAGATTTCTCCGCTCAACCTCGCCGCATATAAAGGATATACTGAAATCGTCGAGATGCTCATAGAAAAAGGCGCAAATATCAAGGCAAAGGATAAAGTAGGAAGAACCGCACTTCACAGAGCCGCCGGTGAAGGAAACCTGGAGACAGTAAAATTGCTTTTGACAAAAGGAGCAAATATAAACGCAAAGGATAACGAGGGGAAAACACCGGTACACTGGGCAGCCGGCTATGGAAGCACGGATGTTTTGAAATTATTCATTGATAAGAAAGCTGAAATTGACGTGAAAGATCAGCAGGGAATTACCCCTTTGCAATTCGCGAAAAATGAGCAACAAGAGGAGACTTCTAAGATCCTGGGAAAATACACAGCACAAATTGCCGAAAAACAAAAATTGAGAATAAGAATGTTTGCAGGTTTGGTTGCAATTATCATACTGATTCTCCTTCTGGCATTCGTACTCAAAAATAAAAGGCGAAAAAAACTTGAAAAAATGCATGGAAAAGGAAATGAAAAAAATGGAAAGGTTGACAGGTAAATGACTGAGAAAATTGATAATATAATTAATAAGGAAATTATAAACTGGCAGAAATTTGGAGATTTATGCAACGGACTTGCATTGAAGATTTTGAAGGATTATCAACCGGATATGGTAATCGGTATTGTCAAGGCAGGAGTATTTCCAGGGGCTGTCATCGCTTCGCTATTCCGTAAGGACTTCTACACAATAAAACTATCTCGAAGACATGATGACAAAATAATCCATGCCCGTCCCATCCTATTTGTCCCCATCACGGACTCGGTTTATGGAAAGAAAGTCCTTCTAGTTGACTGGATAACAAAAACCGGCGAAACACTGCGTCTGGCAAAGGAAGAAGTGGAAAACAAGCAGGCAAGTGAGGTTAGAACAAGCACACTTTTCATGAAGCCTGACGGATTCAAGCCCGATTGGTTCATGCACAAAAGCGACGCCCGCATTGTTTGTCCATGGAACAAGTATGTCATAGAAGACGGAAAACTTGTACCACATCCGGAATACGGATAAAGGATAAAGGAAGACGGATGGCGGAGGACAGAATTGTAGGAAGGATGTCCTCATCCCGATAAATAGATGACAGAGGACGGAGGTAAGATCCCACTTCCCGCCTCTATTTTGTAGATATAAATATTTTTTCTCCGTTTATCCTCTGCGGACTCCGCGATCTCTGCGTTGAAAAGATAACTTGATCAACAACCTCAAGATGTTTTTTTATATCTTTAATTTGATCATCTTGCCCATTCTGTCAACTGCTATAATGGCTCCATCTCCCGTAACCTGATATGATTGCCCGTCTGCAAGCTCCATATCTTTTTTCCACAGAAAACTTCCGTCCCTAGTGGAAAATGCTTTTATCGGGTTTTTCTTTCCGCCGGTTAGAATTATACCGTCAAGTCCCAAGATTGGTCTGGAAATCGGATCTTTATCCAATTGTTTCCAGAGAAGATTGCCGTCTTTATCGATGGCATATAATTTCCCCTGTTTATCTTCACCTGTGAGATATATGGTACCGTCATCGGCTATAGCAATATGTCGGGAGAATTTCTCCTGCCCATCTGCCTCGAATCGGAAAAGTTCATTTCCGTCATAATCGAAAGCAACGATGAAACTCTTTTTAACCCTGTGACTCTGTCCGGAATCGTCTTCATCGGAATCGGATAATATGCTGTCAGTCCGCACTACGACAAGGATCCTATTCTCTCCGAACACCCGGGTGAAAACCGATTTTACATCCTTTCCCAGGAAACTTTTCCATTTTATGGTTTTATCCGGATCCATGCAAGTGTAATAAGAGCCGTCATGATTCTCAATGGCATAGTACAGTCTTCCTTCAGGACCGGCGACTACAGGTTTTAAGCTCATTCCCGATACTTCACAAACAACCTGGTGGTTTAAAAGCCCGGGTTTTCTTTTCATTACCACATGGGATCCCTCTGATTGATGAACATGTAAAAAGCTTTTGGTATCGATGAAAGGCTTCTTCGACTCGAGCTCCTTTATTTTTTTCTTCCACATCTCCTTGCCGGTGGGATTTAATGATACAACATACCCATCCTTCCTCGCGAGATAGAGAAATCCGTCTTCGTCAATCAGGGGGGTATGTGAAACCGAGCCTATGGACTGACGCCATTTCTCATTACCGTCGAAGTCCAGGCAAATTAGCTCTCTTTTACAGACGACGTAAATATTATGGTTATCATCAACAGCAGGCTTTATGTAATTGAGGGCACCCGTTTCCACACTGAGAATAGGTTTCCCGTTCACGTCGTACTTCGAAGTAAACCCACCGGCATTGATGAAAATAAAACCATTATGAACAATAGGCTTGAATGCCTTTACTTTATCTGACATACCAAGATTAACACTCCATAGAACCACAGAATCTTCCTCTGCAATCGATGTAATAACTCCCTCATATTGTCTAATCCCACTGCTCGAGGGAAGGAAATGGCAATTCCCTTTTTTCCTGGAATCTTTGTTAGATTTTACTCGAAAAGCCTTTTGCCGATTTTTATCTGGGCTAAGCTCTATGCTTTCTTCTTGATGAAATTCATTTTCTGTGCAGTTCATTTTCCCGCTCCTTGATTTGAGTTATCAGTTAAATAGACCGGACAACTCCTATTGTGATTTTTTAATGAAAATATTTTTCTTTTTCTGAGTAACCCGCTCCCGTTATGAAGAGGGTGAATAAATACTTTAAAGCACTCTATAAAACTTAATTGCTTTTACACAAGTTATATTTTCCATTCCCATCTTCCATTTCTTTTTCACATGTTAATTCATTTTACTGAAAAATCCTCTATTAATCCATATTATGTGCCAATTTATTTTTTTAATACTATATATTGTGCTTTTCTATATTTTTTCTTTAAAGATTCCTTTCATTTTTTGTAATTATTAACCACAGAAGACACAAAATTTTCATACCCGGCTTTACGGTCTATTTGGACGGAGAGACGCCGCCCCCACCATTACAACCATGTCGGTGGCTGCGGCGTTTTGCCGCAGATCAAAAAGAATAATTTTTATTACAAAGAGCCTATTAATGACTCTATAACAAAGTGCCGGTGTCGATACGAAAATAAATAATCGAGGTGCGTATTTCACACCCCGATTATTGTTATTCATTTAAATTTGGTTAGAAGTAATACTATGCCTTTCCGGCGGACCCCAGAACTTCCTCATTCTTATGAATGATCATCTTGATAAGCTCTTCCCTTGCTGGTCCCAGGTATTTCCTCGGATCGAACTGCCCGGGTTGCTCGGCAAGAACCTTCCTTATCATTGCAGTAACGGCAAGTCTCCCGTCACTGTCGATATTAATCTTGCAAACGGCGCTCTTCGTCGCTTTTCTTAACTGGTCTTCAGGCACTCCACAAGTACCTTCCAATTTTCCGCCATATTCATTGATCATATCTACATATTTAGGAATTACGGATGAGGAGCCATGAAGAACAATCGGGAAACCGGGAATCCTTCTCTCGATTTCTTCCAGGATATCGAAACGAAGCGGCGGTGGCTTCTCGCCGGGTTTTACCTTGAATTTAAAAGCTCCGTGAGATGTACCGATTGAAATAGCAAGGCTATCGACACCGGTTCTTTTTACGAATTCCTCTACATCGTCCGGATTGGTATAACTTGATTTTTCGTGAGAAACTTCATCTTCTATCCCTGCCAGCACGCCCAGCTCGCCCTCGACGCTGACATCTCTCGGATGTGCATATTCCACGACTTTCTTTGTGACGGCGATATTATCTTCAAATGATAGAGCTGATCCGTCAATCATCACCGATGAGAATCCGTAATCGATACATGATTTGCATGTCTCAAATGAATCACCGTGATCCAGGTGGAGAACAATCGGGATATTACTGCCATAATCTTTAAGTGCCATCTGAACCGCCCCCATCGCCATATAGCGAAGCAGGGTCGAATTAGCGTATTTCCTTGCTCCCTTGGAAACCTGGAGAATTACTGGAGAGTTGGATTTTGCACAACCTATTATGATTGCCTGAAGTTGCTCCATATTGTTAAAATTATAACCGGGAATAGCATATTTCCCATCAATCGCCTTCTTAAAAAGCTCCCTGCTGTTAGAAAGGCCAAGTTCCTTATAACTGACCGCATCTGATGTTTTTGTTGACATATTATATCTCCTTTTTATAAGTATTGTGATTAAAATCGGTGTAATCGTCGAAAGTCCATTATTTGGGCGGCGGGACGCCACCCCCACTATTATAACAATGTCGGTAGCTGCGGCGTCTCGCCGCAGATCAAAAAGGATAATACTTATTAGAAATAGCTTAAAATGTTCCAATAGCTAGAGTAATGTTTTACCATACTCCATAAAATCCTTCGTTTTTTTTATTATCAATATCTCGCATGATATAAAAAAGCCTGAAAAAGTCAGGTCTTTTGCAAGGTTCCAATCTCTCTTACACTTCATCAGAAGCTATTTTGGATGAAGCTACCCGTTTGCTTTTCTTTATAGCCCTCTTCTTCTTTCCAGGTGAGAGTGTCACTTATCCAAGAAACCATTTTTATCGATTATTTCTTCGAACACAATTTTTCAATATAACCAAAGGCACAAAGAGATTCTTCACCTGATTCTTTAAGAATGCCATGCCATCGGCTTTTTGATTAAAAGGTTTCCTAAACTTTCAGATCCCTCTTTTGATTTATTTTGCATAAGTTCTGTTGATATATAAGTTGACGTATAGTACGTTATAACATATAATATAAGTAGTAGTAAAATTGAATTATGGTTGTGATTTATATGCTGAGCTTCAGAGATATCGAAGAAGAGATTTATTCATTAAGGAAAAAAGATATTGATCCAACATTTGATGTCCTTGCTAAAAGACTATCTTCGAAAAAAAGCAACAAAGCTAAACAAATAATTCAACTTGCCATAGACAGTGGAGATCTTATTAAAGAAGGAGAAAGATTACGTTTCCCTAACGATGAAGAGAGGATGCAACAAGCTCAAGATTTTTGTGAATTGCTTGGGGTATAAAGCCACTTTATTTCATATCCTTTGTAAACCATTGTGTTTTATCTGCCCTCATAAAATAATAGAATAACTTTTTCTTGAGTTTGCTGTCTTTTATATTTTTATCCCATAAAGGATTATCTAATAGCCTTTTTGGGCCGAAAAGTATTCCCTTGAAAAGAATTTTTTGTAGAGTGAAAAGGCTTGAAGATAATTTTGGTTTACCTATCCTTTCTTTTATGTAATCCTTATATTTTATAAACTTGTTACCACCCTTTTCCTTTAATTGAATAGCTGTAAACGGTTTTTCACATTTTTCCTTATCAATTGATGATATATCCGGTTGGAAACAAAGAATTAAAACATCTTTTTCATTCAACTGGTTTGAAAGTGCTCTCGGTAATATTTCATCAAGTTCTTTTTTTCCAAGATATTGAAGAGGAGAAAAAGCTTCCTTTATCCTAATGTGATTGTATTTCCGAGCAATTTCCTTACTTTTTGCATGTGTTTTTAAATATTTTTTTACGAATTCTTCCAAATAATTTCGATAATCATAATACGTATATTCTGTGAATCTCCCGTATAGCTCTCTCCTTAGAATTCTTCCGTAAAGGTCGTTAAAGATGGGAGACCGCTTATCCTTACAATTTGAGATTAAATCCAACAGATATAATAAATCTCTATCTTCCATTTTATCCATATTATTCAGTATTTTTACGACATCAATACCCAATTCATTTATGAACTTCAATGCCTCATTGAGGGCTACCATAAACATGGATTGAACACAGCAATGAACCGGATGGAATATTGTTTCGCCATAAACAAACTCTCTTCCATAAACCATCTGTAAATAAACAGCATGAACTTTTTCAGGAAGGAATATTTTTTCTTCCTTTTTGGATATTAGTATATTTCTTGTAAGGTAATCAACTTCAATTCCCCCGCCTGTAGTACCGGCAAAAAAAGCATCACGCTTAATATAATCGAATCTATCTGCATCCAAGGGTCCGTTTATAAGGGGAGATAACCATTCCTCGGTATTACCTTGAATACACTTTGCAATAAATTCCGGACCGTCTTCTCCACATAATTCAATTATCGCATCTTTTAGTATTGAATTACTTATTTCATTTTCGCCCAATATCAAACATGCAGCTCTACGTTCGTGGTAACTTGGCTTGTTTTTTTTAGGCAAACATGAATTCATGTATTTTTCATCAAATATATACCATCCCAATATTATCTCCGTCAAATGAGAAAATGCTCCATGCCCTATATCATGCAATAATGCCGACAACCGAAGTTTTGTCTCTTCTGAATCTGATATTTTGTCTTTATTGTTCTTAAGTATTGTCTCTAATACCCAATAAACTCCCAATGAGTGCTCAAACCTGGAATGTCTTGCTTCGGGAAAAACATAGCGAAGAAAACCCGTTTGAGATATATTCCTCAAACGCTGAAGATAAAATGAATCCAAAAAAGGCACTATCTCGGAAGGAATTTCTATATTTCCATAAACTGATGTACAAACTATTTTTCTTCCGTTTGCTTTTAGATTAATTTCTTTTGATAAGCCCAATTCCCACCTTGCATTTACACATCTGATTAAGTCATCTATTTTTTTATTTAAAAAGTCCATCTAAAGCCCTCTCCGCAAGTATTTTTTTAATAAATAATTTTATTATGCAACAATAACATATATTCCTCTTTTACACATTTAACAGTAATCAAAAAAATTTTGCTACAACACTCATATACTCCTATGAATTTATTTTGACATAATCGATAATTCCCATCCCCCATGAACTAAATCATTAAAATTTTGTAAACAAAATGTAAACAAAGTTGTCAAATAAAATTGCATGATATATAATATTACAGACACAAGGTATCATGGGGTTTCGAAGAGCATGAACGACATCAAAATCCCAAAAAAACAGCGTTTTGGGACGAAAATGTTAACAAAAAGTTAACAATTTAGAAAAACTATGTCAATAGTAGTTTCTTATAATAATGGCAAGGGAGAGTAAGCTTTAACAAGATCGCATCTCTTCCCCCGCAAATCATGTGGCAGGCGTCAGTCGAAAGGATGTTTTTAAAGAAGTGTTTGGAACAACCGGAGGTATGGGCGCTGCGGGAGTAGGATCCGTCGGATCAGTCGGGTCTGTAGGCGCAGGCGCACGTACACCGGGACAGATGCCCACCACGCAATCTACACAGGTAGCAAAAGGCGGACCCCAGCCACAGACGGCGACAATGGGAAAAGGGGCGCAACAAACCCGGATGGGCGGGGGAATGCCACAGTCTCAAACCGCTCAGATGGGGAGAACCGCACCGCAGCCTTTCTTCAGGGCGACTGTCCCAAAGGGCTTCTCGATGTCTCCGGGGCAGACCATGTGGGGCTCCGTGGCAGGTCGAAAAGGAGGAATGTATTTTCTCCAATTCGGCAAATTCACACTCACTGCAAGAACCAGTCTCCCGCTTTCACGGGGACAGCAAATACAGGTAGCTTTCCAGGGTATGAAGGGCGGGCAGGTCGGGCTCCAGTTGTTGACGAGCATGTCTTTCACTCGCATGAGCGAAGCTGACCTGGCGACAACTCTCACGCAATTCAACATACCTGCAAATGAAGCAAATGTCCAAACCGCAAAAGGAATGGTGGAATTTGGTATACCACTTACCTCTCAGAATTTCGGAGAGGTATCAAGGGCGCTTGCACATCTTCCAAGACCAGCGACGCTTACCGACATGGCGGCATGCAGCTTTCTCAAATCATGTAATATTCCGCTGACCTCCAGCAATGTGATGGTAATGTCCAACTTCATAGCTCAGAACCCGATGCTGGGCGCTCAACTTTTTGAGCTTCAATATATATTCGACAAGGATATGAAAAAAAGCAGAAAAAATGATAGCGAAGCGCTTGAATCAATCGACGAATTACCGGGGCTTCTCGGAAAATACATCACCGATCCCAGTAAGCAAAACCGGCAAAAGCTCGGCAGGAATCTCAAGAACCTTGCGAGGGAATCCGGCATAGAACGAACCGAATACAGGGGAGGACTCAGGGAAACCGATGACGAGTGGCAACTTGCGAAATTGATGAGAGAGACATATAGTAACGCGGGAATCGATTCGAGTGCGGAAGGCGGGATTTTAACAAAAGCTGTCGAAATAATGAGAGCGGTGGAACAAAACCTGCAGGCGCACCAGATCATCAACAACGGGAAACCTGCAAGCGATATGGCGTTCTACTACATGCAAATACCCCTGATGCTCGGTGACGAGACCGTAACTGCAGAGGTACGAATGAAATATTATGACGAGGAGGGGCAACGGGTGATAGATCCCGAGAATACAAGGATCGAATTCGATGTCACAACCGAAAAACTCGGAGATCTTCACTTTGCATTGAATGTACGCTGTGGAATTATCCACCTTGATGTTGATACATATTTCGAGGAAGTAAACGAATTTGTAAAGCGTTTTATACCCACACTCCAGGAAAACCTCGGAAAAATCGGATATACTATAGGGAGATTTCACTCCGGCACAACCGATTACAATGAAAGGCCTTCCCTGGTAAATAGGGAAGAATTCGAAACGCTGGAAAGGGTCAATGTCCAGGCTTAACGACAACTCTCCAGAAGAGAAATATTCCCGGCAAGAAGTCGGAGATGCCGACCGACTGTGGGAACATTTCGAGGATGAGGAAGATTGGCCCAAAGAAGAAAAATTAAAGGACAAGTATGCATTCGGTCTGAGTCAGGATGAAGAAACAGGACTGCCCAGGGTCACCGCAATGGGAAGAGGACTAATCGCAAAGCGGATAGTGGAAAAAGCCGGGGAAGCAGGCAAGCGGGTTGAAAAAGATCCCGATATGGCACAAAGGCTTTTCAGACCGACAGATGACAGGGTTGTGCCCGCCAGAGTCTATGGCATAATAGCGGAGATACTCACTTTCGTCTATCAGTTGAATGAACAGTACGATGCGAAGAAAATACCGGAGGAATTCATCGAAAGTGAAGAAACAGGGGAAGAAGAATTTACGGAAGAACGGCTCGATGATGAATATGTCGAAGTTGACAAAATCGAGAATTTAGAATAAATGATATTGGATAAGTTTAATGGAGGTGTAATAATATGTTAGAAGGAATGCGAATGGCAAACGAGGGTATGATCGCAATGCAACAGCAACAGGCAGTCATTACAAACAATCTTGCTAATGTGGGAACCGCAGGCTATCGCAAGGAAGTGATGGACGTTGAATCATTCTCCTCTGTAATGAACAGGCAAATGAAGCGCATGGGAAAAGTTAATCTTCCAGGTAAATCGGCAAATGGATTCTTGCAGGCATCCGGTGGAATGGACGTGAAAGGAATGCTCTATACTTCCACCCGAACCAGCTATTCCCAGGGATCTTTGAAAATGACCAACAATAAGTTTGATCTTGCCCTGGACGACAACGGAAGGGGATTCTTCACAATCCGGACAAAAGACGGGATCCAATTTACACGCAACGGGTCATTCAGACTCAGCACCGACGGACACTTGGTAGCGTCCGATGGATCCAAGTTGATGGGACAAAAAGGACCTATCAAGATTAGCGGAACCGATTTCGAAGTAACAAATAACGGCATCGTCAAGGTCGGTGACAAAGAAGTTGATCGTCTCCTCATCACCGAATTCCCCGACAAATCAAACGTATCAAAATATGGGGAAGGCAATTTCCAGGCAACGGACGGCTTCAAGATCTCGAACAATTTCCAGGTAAAACAGGGATACCTTGAAATGGCAAACGTCAACGCAGTTAAAGAAATGGTAGATATGATGAGAACAATGCGAGCGTTTGAGGCGAACCAGAAAGTACTGCAAGCTGAGGATCAAGCTCTAAGGAAGTCCGTTAACGAGGTCGGAAAAACAGGATAATTAAATGCTCAGAAATAATTATCCGGTAAAATAACTTCAAATATGTGCAAACATTTAAATAATTAATAAACTGTCATTAAAAAGGAGGGCGATTCGCCATGATGCGAGGACTTTATACAGCCGCCACGGGAATGACGGCACAGCAGGTGAACATTAGCAATATCAGCAATAACCTTGCAAACGTCCAGACAACGGCATTCAAACAGTCAAGGGTAGATTTTCAGGATCTGTTGTATGCCCACTCCCAGGATCCAAACACCGGCGCAACTGCCGGAACACAGGTGGGTATGGGAACCAGGGCGGCTTCCACTCAGGCGATACATACCCAGGGCAGTATTGCCAACACAGGTGTCAAATCAGACGTGGCAATTCAAGGAAAAGGCTTCTTCAAAGTCACACTTCCCAGCGGCGAAGTTGCCTTCACCCGTGACGGGGCATTCAGACTCGATGGTGAAGGAAACCTCACTACACAATCGGGATACAAGACAGGAATTAGAATTCCCAAGGATGCAACCGATTATGAAATCAAACCCAACGGTGAAGTCTGGGCGCAGGGCCTGAACGACACTAAACCCAAGAAAATCGGAAGCTTCCAGCTCACACGCTTCCTGAATCCCGCAGGACTCAAGGCGATAGGTGGCAATATGTATAAAACCACGAATATCGCCGGCGCAACAGCCACAGGCATACCCGGGAAAAACGGACTCGGCGTCCTGGCACAGGGACACCTGGAGAAATCCAATGTCAACGTGGTTGTCGAGATGATGAACATCGTACAGGCGCAAAGAGCCTACGAGATGGCACAGAAGGGCGTACAGGCCGCTGATGAAATGACCCGTATGGCCAACCAGCTTTACAAGTGATAATGGATAACGGAAGCCGGAAGACGGAGGACGGAGGTCAGACGTCAGGATTGTAGGAGGGACGTCTCGTCCCGATAACTTCCATTTTCCATCTTCCAATTTCCAATTTCCATATTAGGAGGTGCAGCTTAATGAAAATAGAGGGAATAACACCGGGACCCATGAAGAAGAATGTAGAGCATCTTCCCTCTTCTGTTCGTGACGATCAGAAATTGAAAGATTCCTGCAAGCAGTTTGAGTCGCTTTTTCTTAACCAGTTGCTTACATCAATGAGGAAGACCATTCCCAAATCAGACCTCATGGGCAAGAACAACAATGAAAAAGAAATGTATGACAGCATGATGGATCAACAGCTTTCACAGGCATGGGCAAGCTCCGACGGTATCGGACTTGCAAATGTGCTCTATCAGCAGTTGAAACACGGAAAATAAGCAGGATTAAGCTCAGGCTTATATTTTAATCATTGAGAAGGTATTTGTATTTGATCCCTTTCAATGTTTGACTTGATGTTGATCTTATTAGTATATTTTTAAATAAAGAATCTTTTAGCTTAAACAAGAAAGGCGTTTCATCCGCCTTTTTTTTTATTTTTCTTTACCTACTTGCAAATTAATTGTCTGTGTATTATACTATGGCGAAACAATTTTTCAGGCATGGAGTTGTTATTTTTTTAGGACAACCTGTTTGCAATAAGTCCTGTCAATCATAACGTCAACCTCTCCCCCGCTTGCGAGGGAATTGAGTTGGGCAAATTCAGACAACACTTCCTGAAAATAACCTGAGCTGTATTCACAAAATAATGTATTGTTATTTGGGCGGCGGGACGCCACCCCTACCATTATAACAATGCTGGTAGCTGCGGCGTTTCGCTGCAGTTCAAAAAGGATAATACTTATTAGAAACAGCATATTATGGGGAATAAATTCTTTACGGGACAATATCATGTAATTGTAATGCTATTTAAGGTAGAAAAATTGCATTCCTGATTGTCCCAATATAAATGAAATCAGAAGGATAATAAAATGTCTCGTCGAAAATCGCAGACATGATCCGGGAAGAGGATCCTTATTTTCTTATTTGGAAAAAATGTATTCAAATGTAAGATTGATTAACCGAAAAATAAGATACTTTCCTGTTTCATTAAGATATAATTTTTAAAAAATCAGTATTAAAATGCTGCTTGAATAGAACAAAAAAAACAACTGTAAATACCGGAGGACGTTAATATGAGAAGATACATTGTCGCAATAATTACGCTAATTTTCCTCGTCAATGCTTTATCGCCATTTGCTTTTGCTCTTGGACAAAAGGCACGAACGGAAAAAATGGATATTTCAAGTCTTGATAAAACTTCCGATGTTTCCGATTCCGTAGGAAAAACGACAGTATCTCAGAATGATTCAGACATAGAGAATGATAAGGATGACTCAGACTCCCAAAAGAAGAAAAGCTTCTTCGATGAGGAGAAGAAAAGAATTGAAGACCGGAAGAAAAAGAAAAACGGCAATGATGAAAATGAAGCTCCGGTTGTAAAAGAAAAGACCGAGCCCAAAGAGAAGGAAAAGAAATCGGAAGATAAACCCGAAACAGAAAAAAAGGAAGTGCCGGTAAAAAAATCCGATAGCGTTTCTGATAAGAACGAAGATGAAAAGGCGAGTTCATCAAAAGAGAATAAGCCTGATGATAATAAAAGTGAAGCTAAAAAAGAAGAAAAGCCTGTAGAAAAAGAGCAGGTCAAGAGTGTTAAAAGCGAAAAACAGGAGGCGGAAAAAAAGGATAAACCCGCCGAGAAACCCATAAAAGTCGAAGAGAAACCAGAAGAGAAGCCGGCGGTGGTGGAGCCGAGTGACAAGTCGTCGAAAAAAGTGGAATCAAAAGAGCCTTCTCCTCCGGCTGTGGAGCAACCCAAACCCCCTGCCAAGGAAGAAGAAATTAACAACGAACTTAACCTTGACCCGGATACTGAACCGAAAGACCCCCGAGAGCCTATTGCCGATACCGGTAAAGCCGGGGACGCAAAAAAAGCAGAGAAATCTGATAAAGAAGATGTAAAAAAGGACGAAAAAGCTGAGGGGAAGGAAGTCAAGGAAGTCAAGGAAGGCGAAGAAAAGCCCAAAAAAGCTTCTCCCGGTGAAGAAAAACCCGATTTTTTGAAAAAGCCCCTTCCCGCTGAGAGAGAGAGTTCATACAAAATTACAGCCATCGAGGTCAGAGGTAATGAGCATGTCCCCACTGAGAAGATTTTATCTGTAATCAGAAGTAAAGTTGGAGACATATTGTTAAAACCCAGGCTTCGCTCCGATGTTCAATCCATATATGAAATGGGATTCTTTAATGATGTCAAGTTGGATACCCCATATTATGCCGGCGGCATCAAGCTTGTTTACAGAGTGCAGGAGAATCCCGTAGTCAAAAAGATAACGATTCTTGGCAATAAAATTGTTTCCACCGATAAACTCCTCGAGTTGATTCAGACAAAGGTTGGCAGTATTCTGAATATGAGAACTCTAAACGCCGATTTATCGGAGATAAATTATTACTATAACGAGGCTCTGGGTTATGAACTCAAGCCCACTCACATAAAAAATGTTAACTTCACAAGTAGTGGAGAGCTTGTACTTTCAATCAAGGAAGGCATGGTTGTAAAGCAAGTAGATGTAACCGGCAGCACGCTTTTTCCGGAGAAAGAGATGCAAAGCCTGGTAAAGATGAAACCGGGCGAGCTTTTCAATACAAAACAGGTAAAGAAGGACAGCACCTCCCTATCTGAGTTTTACAAGGAAGAGGGATATATCCTTGATACAATCCGCCCTCAGGTTAATTATAAGGAAGGTATTGTTTCCTACCAGATTATCGAAGCTGTGGTGGAGAATATCAGAATCGAGATATCTCCCGCAAAGGGCAGGACAAAACCCAAGACCAAGGAGTATGTTGTAATGCGCAACATCCGCACAAAGAAGGGTGAAGTTCTTCAACAGGACAAGTTGAAAAAAGATATTGACAGACTGAACAGACGTGGATATTTCTCCCGTGTAAATGTTGACCCGGAGCCCGGCAGCGAACCTGGTAAGGTAGTGTTGGTTTTCAAGCTCAAGGAGCAAAAGACCGGACTTGCAACAATCGGAGTCGGTTATGCAGGTGGAGGTTCCTCGGCTGTTCGTTCAGGAATTACAGGCGCTATATCCTTTAGCGACAAGAACCTTGGCGGAACGGGTCAGGGAGCCGGCTTATCCTGGCAGAGGGGTGTTAATATCGATAACCTTAGCGCTTCATATTCCAACCCTGCAATAAACAAGAACCAGGATTCATTTTCCCTTTCAGTTTTCAGGCACAATTATCTTGAATTAAAACAGCCTCTGGATAATGAAATTAATAACACCAAATATGCTTTGTACGATGACAAGAGAATTGGCGGCAGTGCGGTTTATGGAAGGCGAATCACCGACGATCTGCGTCTTTTCCTGTCATTCAGACGCGAGCAGATTCAGATTTCCAGGAATCCTAATTCCGATTATGAACCTATTGGAATTTCAAAAGGAACTTTGAACGCCGCCGGTGTCGGCGCATTATATGATACAAGGAACAGCCTGTTCGATCCCACTGAGGGAGCTTATGGAGACCTTGCATTTACCTATGCAGGCGATGTCCTGAGAGGTTCCTATGATTTTAAGAAGTATCAACTGGAGTTAAGGAAATATTTTCCCATAGGCCGGAAGAAAAAATCCGCTATCGCTCTAAGGGCCTGGGGTGGAATTCTCAAGGGCGATAGTAACAAGACACCTGTAACCGAGACTTTCTATGTTGGAGGAACTGACACTATTCGAGGTTATGGCCAGAATGAATTTTTCGGCACAAGAATGATTGTGCTTAATGCAGAGTATCGTTTTCCCATTGCAGGAATCAAATATCTCAAGGGAGCGGTTTTTGCCGACGCCGGCAACGCCTGGTTCCCCGGCGACGAAAGACAAAGACTATATTCCGATGTAGGCTTGGGCTTGCGCATTGTCTATCCAACACTGGGACTCGGTGTTATAAGGGTTGACTATGCCAGCGGCGAGAACGGCGGAAGGTTCTCAGTGGGAATCGGACAAACTTTCTGAGTTGAAAATTGGAAATCAAGTCAAAAGTATTGGCGAAGAGAGGGAAATGATTTCAGTTTAATATAAATCAACTCCTTCTTTTTCAACTTCCAGATACGAATTGCAAATATTCTAATCTCTAATTTCCAACTTATAAATTGGGAGGTATATTGAAAAGTGACTGAGGAAAAAACAGGAAATAAAAAAATAATTTTTATAATATTAGCGGTTGTAATAATATTAGGTTTGATCTGCGCCGGGTTTTTCTTCTTGAGAAAATCTGAAGAAAAGACAACGGAGCAGCCAAAAGTGGGGTTCCTGGATCAGGATAAAATATTCAAACTTGAGGCATTTGTAAATGCTGACAAGAAACTGAAACAGGTTGTAAAAGATAAGGAAACAAAATTCAAGAAAACGGTTGAAAGCCTCGACAAGAACAACCCGAAGGATCAGGAGAAACTCCGGGAATTGTACTTCACATTCCAACAACAATTAAACAAGGAAAGAAGCAGACTCAGACTTCCCCTTTACAAGAATGTGGAAGCCTCCGTCGCCCAGATAGCACTGAAAAGAAATATGAATGTGGTTCTGGATAAGAATATTGTAGTTTGTGGAGGCGCGGATGTAACTGATGAAGTTATCGAAATCATGAAATCCAAAGATAAAATCGAGTTTCCTCCTGAAAAAGATATCGACGCCTCAATCGCACGATCAAAGGTTGGATATTTCGATCAGATGGTTATTGCAAAATTGCCCGATTTCAGGAAGGCACAGAATGAATTGGATAGATATCAGCAGGAGCTAATTAAGAAATATAATAAAGTTGCGGAAAAAAAGAAATTAACCCCTGAACAGCAAGAACAGCTTAAAGCCAGTTTTTTTGAACAAGTTGAAAAATACAGGGCCGATTTATATGCCCCGATATATCGAAAAGTAAACAGGATAGTCAAGGACGTCGCATTGGAAAAGAACCTGAACCTGGTGGTTAACAAGGAAAACGTAATGTATGGCGGCGTTAATATGACCGACGAAGTTGCCGACAAAATGGTAGGCAAGAAAAAAGAAGAGGAAAAAAAGTAAAACAGGAGTATCCCTGTTAAATTGTGGATTCACTGACTTTTGTTTGTTTTCCGCCTGCTTTTATCCGTCACGGAGTTGTTTTTTATGATTAACTTTAACAAAAATAATGTCAAGACAATTATAATAGTCGTTATAATACTGCTATTGGTTGGAACGGCAGTTACATTCGGAGTTATATATCGAAACCAGGTTTCCGATTATGTATCACCGATACTGTCCGGCAAGAATCGAAAAAGCACCGAACCTCCAAAAGATTTTGGTGTTATTGATTATAGCAAATTGATAAAAGAGCACCCGGGCTACCCGAAGTTAAAGGAATACGACAAACAAATCAGCAATATGGGGTCCGCTCAATTGGATCCCACAGTGCTGGTTGGCTTTAACAAAGAACTCAAGGAAAAGATGATCAAGTATCACAAGGATATGCAGAAGCAACTCCTTGCTGAACGGAATAAGATCCAAAGCGATGCCAAGGCACAGATAAGCGCTATCAAGAGCAGATATGATCCCATCGTAGCGGCGAAGAACAGGGAATTCAAAAGATATGTCAACAAGCTCAAATCTGAGTATGAAAAAAACCAGAAAAATCCCAATCGTCCACTTTCAAATTGGGAAAAGGAGTTCAGGGCGCGTGTAGAAAAAGAATCAAAAGATTTGATGGCTCTCAGAGAACAACAGTTGGCAGCAAAAAGATTAGAGCTGGAAAAAAAGTCCCGCGAAAGACTCCTTGCCAAAGAGAGAGAGATAAGCGGGCAGGTATCTCACTATGAAGATTCCCTGCTTCAAGAAAATAAATTTCGAAAAGTAGAACTCCAGGCGCAGATTCAGGCCGCCCAGGAAGATGATGAGAAAAGGGAAAAGCTTCAAAAAGAATTGAATACTATTTACAAGGGTGAAGAAGAAAAAGTGACGGCAAGGAAGACTGAATTGATGGGTACACTTCGCAATATGGAGGCGGCGGAAAAGAAGAATAACAATCAAATTGTTCAGCAATACAGGAAGAAGATGGACAAAGATGTCAACAGCCAATTAAAAGGTATTGAGCAAAAGGTCTATAAAAGAATGGCAAAAAAACCCCGGGGCGGTTCAGGTCAATCGGTTTCAATGCCCGGGGATATAAGAAATAAACTCAAAGCAAAAGAAGCTGCGCTCAGGAGCGATATGAAAGCGCTTGAAGCGAAATCTATGTCAGAAGTTCAGGCAATTGAAGCAAGAGCGAAATCCAGGTTTGATGCGCTTAAATCGAAGTTTACCAAAAAGCTGGATGAATTTCAGAAATCTCTTGCCGATGAATTTGAGGTAAAGAAAAAACAACTTGTAGATCAGCAAATTGCTGAAAATGAGGAGAAAAATAAAGCTTACGAAAACCTGAAAAAAGCAAGAGAACGCAAATACAAGCAGATGATTACCGACATTAATGAAAAGACGGAATCCATAGCGAACGAGAAAAATATCAAAGTTGTAATCGGTAGTTATGCCGTCAATGTCGATAGCGTGGATCTGAACAGTCAGGCGGAGAAAGCGATAAAGTCCATCGGGCGGGAATAATGTGTATTAATCGCCCCTTATAACCGAAAAAGGAAGTTGGTAGTTTATGATAGGAAAAAGAAGGATAATTCAATTAACCGGTATTCTCCTGGTCTTGTTTCTGGGCGGTGTCTTTCAGGGATGTCATTCAGGAGATAAGTCGGGAAAGTCAAATAGTAATTCTGTTGCAAGCGAACTCAGGGTTGGCTATATTGATTCCGACAAACTCCTTTTCGAGTTTCCCGCTTTCAAAAAATTCCGGAAGAAAACGGAGAACAATGATCTTGAATTGGGCAACATCGTTAAGGGTAAAAAAAGAGAAGAAATAACCAATAAGGATAGAAAGCGTTTTAAGTCCATAGTTAGTGGCTTCTTGAAGGAAAGATCAGAGATCAAGAATAAGTTTGTGGATAAAGTACGTGAAGCCTCCCTGGTTGTCATGGAAGAAAAGAAGCTTGATTTAATAATCAATAATGCCACAACTTATGCGGTAATAGAGTATGGTGGCACAGATGTTACTGAGGATGTTCAAGCGAATATGACGGAGCTTCGAAAACAGAAGAGTACCGGCACAAAAGAAGAAAAGGGAAAGAAAGAGAAGTAAAAATGAAAAAAACTCGACATTCAATTTCTCTACAGGAGCTGGCCGGAGTGCTGGAAGGCGAGTTGGCTGGAGAGAATATCGAGATAAATGATGTATCAGGAATTGATGATGTCAAACCGGGTGAAATAACCTGGGTTGAAGGAAAGAAGAGTCTGGAGAATGCACTGGCATCTTCTGCTTCCGCGCTGGTCATGAATAAGAAGTACTTTAAAAAAGCCGGGGACATGCTGAAAGTGCCATGTATTATTGTTAAAAGACCCAGGCTTGCTTTTGCGCAAATTTTAAACTGCTTCTATACCAGGTCAAAACCCAATCCGGGAACTGCATCAACCGCTCTCGTCGGACCGAATACTGTATGCGGAGAAAATGTCAGTATCGGTGAATATGCAGTTATCGGGAAAGACTGTAACATAGGAGAGGGAACGATTATTTATCCCCTTGTTTATATTGGAGACAATGTAAAAATCGGCAAGAATACGATCATTTATCCGTTTGTGGCCATTCACAACAGAACCGAGGTCGGCAAAGAGGTCATAATCCATAGCGGCACTGTTATTGGTGCCGACGGGTTCGGCTTTGTAGAGGACAAAAAAACAAGGATCAAAATTCCACAAGTTGGTAAAGTGATGCTGGGGGATTACTCGGAAATCGGAGCAAATGTTACAATAGATAGGGCAACAACAGGGATCACAAGTATAGGCGAGGGCACAAAAATTGATAATCTAATCCAGGTCGGTCATAACAACAACATTGGGAAAAACTGTGTCCTGGTGTCCCAAGTAGGTATTGCAGGCTCCTGCACGATAGGCGATAATGTTACCTTTGCCGCCCAGTCGGGAGTCGGCCCGCATGTAAAAATCGGAGCAAATACCGTTGTCGCAGGCAGGGGCGGCGTTACACATGACATACCCAAGAATTCGATTGTATCAGGCTTCCCGGCACGTCCACACAGGGAAGCATTACGAATAAGCGGCGCAATGCAGCGACTGCCCATTCTCATGAAAACCATCAAAGATCTGGAGCGGAGAATAGAAAAAATGGAGCAGGCGCAAAAATCAAGTGAATAATAAGTAATATTATGTTATGCTGAAATGTCGGTAGCGAAAACTTCAGCTTTCCAATTCGCAATAATGCGATAAAATGTATTTTCAAGGAGCATTTTTATTGATTCATAAATTTAAAACATACGGGAGTATAATTTTTTTTAGCATTTTTATTTTATGTCTGACAACTCATTATGCTTTTTCCCAGGAGTCCGGCGAGGTATTTATCGGAGGAAAGGTGATTTTTCGTTTCCAGAACGACGGGAAGTCAGATCCCATGGAAAAAGCTTTCAATGTTCAATCACGGATTGACGCGCTCATGGGATCGTCGCTAAAAGATTCCGATGTCCGCCTTGTAAAAGATGGGAATTTATTCAAAATATTCTGGGGTAAGAATTTTATTACTACCGTGGATCCCGTCCAGGCGAAATTAAATAATTCAACTGCGGAATCCCTGGCAAAAAGATGGGTCGGCAATTTTAAAAAAGCCGTCAAAAAAGGTGTTTTTTACCTGAAGCCTGATCGTATAGAGATGCCGATTTTTTCGCAAATAAAGGTTAAAGCGAGAGGAGTAGCGCAGGGAGAAATAGTTGAAGAATATAATACGGGTAATGTTTCGGTGACTATAGATCAAGAAAACGGGGAAATCAGTATAAAAGGCAACGGGCTCGGAAAGAGCAAGATTGTATTCAGGCGTGGCGGTGCAAGGGCTGTGCTTTATATCAAGGTTCTGGATATGCCTGCTGACATACCGGATAAAATTGAAACCGAGGTCTCCGGAGATCCCGCCCCTAAGGATATTCTCCAATTTGCCGCCGGTGATGCATGTAAACACGCAATAAAGCTTAAACCCGGGGCAAAGATGATAATCGGTAAAAACATCAGAGTGGCAATGACGCTCGACAAAGGCAAAACAGGAGTTGCACACGTACCGGTATTGATAAAAGGACCCGATTATTTCACCATTAACAGTGAGATCAAGATACTTATTAAAAACATCGGGAACGGCTTCAAAGATAGCAAGCTCCTAATGGTAAGCGACCGTCCTGAACAATTCAATACCGACGGCATGCTTTTTAAAGGTAAATTTGACAGTGACAATCCCACCAGGCTTTTGTATTATCACATGAATTCCGATAAAAAGGAGCGTCGTTTCTGGGTCGAGTTAAAAAATCCCACCAACAAAACTGTAAAGGTCATGATAAGCGGGGCAATGGGAGGTCCCGACCGCTGGGGCGTGACAGTGGGGCACGAGGCGACAATGAGGTTTCTCAGGGCCTATAACAAGGGTATCGGATATATTGTCCAGATACCTCCGCGTAGATCCATCGCACTTGTAGATTTAAGAATGGCAAAGGATCAGGTTTTATGTGGATACTTTCACCTCCGGATCCGTGAGGGAGAAGAATTAGAAGTATATGTAAAAAATTCAAAAAAAATGGACGGCGTGGCAAACGGCAGGAAACTCCCCCTTCTAACAGAACCTTTCGATCCGTTTAAAATCCACCCCAAGGGTATTTTCAAGCCTGCGATCCTGGAAGAAGATGTGGAACTTGTGATAGGCAAGGACGACGAGGCGGCTTGTGTTATCGGACAGGCTCCCTGGCTGATTGATCCTGACACCGGCGAGCCTAACAACGGTAATTATGGGGTGTTTTACAAGTTTAATCTCAAATTGAAAAATCCCACCGATGAGATCAAACGTATAGGTTTTTTCCTGGTTCCAAAGGGAGTTCTTGCAAGGGGAAGTTTCATTATTGACGGGCGTGTCATGGAAACGACACTTGTAAGATACCCATCCAGGAGTCTTTTTGCGGCCGTTGATGTTGCGCCGAAAAGTGAAAAGATAATTACTATGCTCACAACGCCTGAAGGTGGATCCTATTACCCCGTAGAAGTTATTATCAGAACAATTGAAAGATAACTAATTTAAGATAATTATTTGATCAGGAGGAGAGTAAGATCAATAGAAAGCAGAAAACAATTGAGAGGGCATTTTCCCTGGAAGGAGTGGGACTGCATACGGGAGAGTTATCCCGCATCAGAGTGGAGCCGAGTTGCATCGATGGGAGAATCGTCTTCCACGGAGAAGGAAAAGACATTCCCGCATTAGTGGAAAATGTCATCAGTACGAAACGCTGCACCACGCTTGGCAAAGACGGAGTGAAAATTCATACTGTCGAGCATCTTCTCTCTTTATGTTATGCAATGGGAATTGACAACCTGAATATATATTTTGAAAGCAATGAGCTTCCCATACTCGACGGGAGTTGCAAAGACCTTGCAATAGCTTTTCAGTCAGCAGGAATAAAAGTACTCGACGCCTTGAAGAAAGTAATTGCAATTGACAGGGAAATCAGTATTGTCGATGGTGACTCGATTATTACGGGAATGCCGTCGGCTAATTTTTCAATAGGATGTATGATCGATTATAATCACCCTGTTGTAGGCGTTCAGACACTCTTTTACAGGGACGATAACGATGATTTTCTTCAGAATTTTGCCCCGGCCAGAACTTTCGGATTCTGGGAAGAAATCGAGAAACTTCGCGAGATAGATCTGGCAAGAGGGGGAAGCCTTGATAACGCCCTTGTAATTAAAAAAGACGGCTATATGATGCCGCCTCGTTTTCCCGATGAGATTGTCAGGCACAAAATTCTCGACATGCTGGGAGATATGTCTCTTTCCGGAGCACAGATCCAGGGGCATATATTTGCAATAAAGCCCAGCCATAAATTAAATGTTCAATTTGTAAAAGAAATGGTAAGTATTCAGTCCTCCCCCAAATAAGAGTGGAATCTTGCATGAAAATCGAGGCTGGAAGCTTCTCCTGCATTGAGGGGGTTAGATAAATTTAAATATGATGGAATATGTTTAAAGGTAAAAAGCCCGGTTAATAGAATAATTCGTCCCGATACACGGGACTTATAACCACCGGAAACATCTGGATCAGGAGGTAAAAATGATACAAATAAGAGAAATTCTGAATATTCTACCCCATCGGTACCCCTTTGTGATGGTAGATCGAATCCTCGAAATTGAGGAGGACAAAAGGGCAGTCGGTATAAAAAACGTTACCATCAACGAGCCCTTCTTTCAGGGGCATTTCCCCGGTTTGCCCACCATGCCGGGAGTGATGATAGCTGAGTCAATGGCCCAGGTGGGCGGTATAATGTTAATGACATCCAGGAAAGAGGAAAAATTGGTACCTTACCTGGCCGGAATTCAAAAACTGCGTTTCAAGAAGCCTGTCTATCCGGGTGACACTCTTTATATTGAAGTAGAATTAATAGGAAAAAAAGGGGGAATGGGCAAGGTCAGTGGCACCGCCAAGGTGGATGATGAAATTGTTGCGGTGGGTGAAATGTTATTTGCCCTTGTTCCGGAAAGTGAAGTGAAATGATTCCAATAGCAAAACCGATAATAGATTCGGCAGAAAAAAAAAGGGTAATGGAAGTTCTCGATTCAGGAATGCTCTCAATCGGTAAAGTAGTTAAAGAATTCGAGGAAGCATTTGCCAGATTCACTGGAGCCAGGTATGCCGTGGCAACGTCTTCCGGTACGACGGCGCTTCATATGGCACTGCTTGCAAGCGGCATCAAGCCCGGAGATAAAGTCCTGACAACCCCGTTCTCATTTGTGGCGACGGCAAACTCAATCCTTTATTGCAACGCGGTTCCCGTGTTCTGTGATGTGGAAGAGGGAACATGCAATATTGATCCGGATCGGATTGAAGAGGCGCTTAAGAATGACGAAGAAATAAAAGCTCTTCTCATTGTCCATCTGTATGGACAACCCTGCAATATGGATAGAATAATGAAGCTCGTGCAGAAGTATGACCTAATACTGGTGGAAGACGCCGCCCAGGCGCATGGAGCGCTCTACAAGGGAAAGCATGGGGGCACATTCGGAAATGCCGGTGCATTCAGCTTTTATCCGACCAAGAATATGACCACTGCAGAGGGCGGAATGATAATCACCGATGATGAAAAAGTCCATCAGGATCTGAAGCTTCTCAGGGAGCATGGCGGTGCGGGCGATTATGACCATATAATGTTAGGTTACAATTATCGAATGACGAATATTGAGGCGGCTATTGGATTGGTACAACTGGAAAAACTGACAGGCTTCAACAACAGGAGACGTGAAAACGCCGCATATTATGACTCCCATCTATCCAATCTTGACTGGCTGGAGATTTTAGAAAAACAAACCGACTGTCTTCACTGTTATCATCAATATACTATCCGTGTAAAAAAGGACAGGGACAGGTTTGTGGAGTACCTTAAAGAAAACGGCATAGGATGTAAAGTCTATTATCCCCATACAATACCTTCTCTACCGTTATACAAGGAGAAAGGTTATAACGGCCTGCCCTTTCCCGTGTCCGGGAAGCTCTGTGACGAGGTGGTGTCCATACCGGTACACCCTTCAGTTTCCGATGAGGACAGGGAGAAAATCGTAAAGGTAATAAAAGACTGGTAATTATTCAACCTCCTGAAATACTTCTCATTCTATCAGGAGGAATTTAAAATAAACCGCAAATCTACAATAAATAGAAACGGGAATCGGGAAATGAGAAACGGGATCCGGTCACAATCCGGCCTGCATTCTCCATTCTCTGACATCTGATGTTGTAGATTATTACAAGACGACCAAGGAAGGAGAGATTCCTATTTCCAGGATACATCCAACAGCAATTATCGAGGATGGTGCCAGGATAGCAGAAGATGTGGAAATCGGCCCTTTTACTATAATCGGTAAGAATGTAATAATAGGAAAGGGAACAAAAATACATTCTTCCGTACTTATAAACGGCTGGACAACCATCGGTGAAGACAATGAGATATATAAGGGAACCGTCATAGGTGAAGAACCCCAGGATATGAAATACAAAGGCGAGAAGAGTTATGTCATAATCGGCGACAGGAATAGTTTCAGGGAGTATGTAACAATCCATCGCGCCGCTGACGCTGGTGGGGCCACGATAATCGGAGATGAAAACCTGCTGATGAATTATATTCACGTGGCTCATAACTGTGTTCTGGGAAACCAAATTGTAATAGCCAATATGGTGGGGTTTGCCGGACATGTCACAATTGAAGATCAGGTGGTTTTCGGTGGATTGAGTGGGATACACCAGTTCGTCCGCATTGGCAAAATGGCAATGATTGCGGGATATTCAAAGGTTCTTCAGGATATACCCCCGTTTTCTCTTGTGGAGGGACAGCCCGCCCGAATATTGGGTTTGAATATTCCCGGTCTAAGGCGAAGAAAAGTGCAACCCGATTCGAGAAATGCTCTGAAAAAAGCGATAAACATCATAAAAAGCAGGAAATTTAAACGCACAGATGCCCTTGAAGTGATAAGGAAAGAAGTTGATATCACACCGGAAGTTGAGCATCTTCTTCAATTCATGTCCAATCCCTCAAAACAGGGAATACTAATGCAATCGGCCAAGAGAAGCTAGGGGAGGGCGGATGTGAGGGTATCAAATTGTCAGCCAAGAATGCTGACACTCCACCCATCACGTAGCGCGGGTTTTTAAACCCGCCAAAACGAGGAGGTCTGAAGACCTCTGTTATAAAAAATCTCTCCTTCAAATGATATAGAGAGAGGAAGTCTCGATAAAGAAAGAAGATTATTTTGAAGTAGATCTCCGGAGTAGAGATCCTTCACTGTGAAAGACTTCGGAAGTAAGCAATACCCGCTCTTGCCAGGGTTTATCCAGTAAATTAAAAGATCGTATTCCGCTCAGGATGACACGCCGGGGGATCGTCTTTGATGAGGTCCTTCGTAGTGTAATACATATTCCCGTCCCTACCGGGGCTTATCCGGTAACCACAAGGATCATCTTTCGCCAATGTTCTGCTTAACAGTCCCATAACGGCTGAATCAGGAGTAATAAAAATGCAGATTCCATCGAGCTTTATAAGTTTGATGAAATCTGCATTTTAAGGTTTTTTAAGATGGATGTTGGGGACAGACTTTTTTAAAAAGTTTCTTCCCCAAATGTTCTTTTATTACTACAGATAAAACTCCGCGCCCTCCGCGCTCTCTGCGTTGAAAAATCAAAAATCTATTTCAAAAATATCCAGTCAATAAGCGACATTGTCATTCCTGCAAATACAGGCGCAAACACGAGAGAGACAACTGTCATCAACTTGATGAGGATATTCATCGACGGTCCTGATGTGTCTTTGAAGGGGTCACCCACCGTGTCTCCGACAACTGCCGCCTTGTGAGCGAGGGATCCTTTGCCGCCTAAGTTTCCTTCCTCGATCCATTTTTTTGCGTTGTCCCATATCGCCCCGGTATTCGACATAAATATTCCCAGAAGGACTCCTGTTACAACTGCGCCTGCAAGGAATCCGCCAAGAGCTTCCTTTCCAAGAACAAAACCGATTAACAGCGGGGAGATAACCGCCAGAACTCCGGGTATGATCATCTCTCTTAATGAACCGTCTGTTGCAATAGAAATACATTTATCCACATCGGGTTCAGCTTTGCCTTCCATCAAACCCTTTATTTCTTTAAACTGCCTTCTGATCTCTTTCACAAGTAAATTTGCCGCTTTTCCCACAGCTTCCATTGTCAGTGCGGCAATTATGAAGGGCATAAGTCCGCCCAGCAAGAGTCCGACAATTGTATTCACATTTGTCAGGTCAATTCTGTCAACGTGTGCCGCTTTTTGATAAGCTGAGAAAAGTGCAAGTGCCGTTATTGCGGCGGATCCGATGGCGAATCCCTTTCCGATGGCGGCTGTTGTATTGCCGAGAGAGTCCAGTTTGTCTGTAATCTTTCGGATTTCCGGTCCCGCGCCGCTCATTTCCGCTATACCTCCGGCGTTATCCGCAATTGGCCCGTAACTGTCGGTTGTCATTACAACTCCTACGGTTGCAAGCATTCCGACACCGGCAAGAGCAATAGCATAAAGCCCACCGAGACCCGGGTCAACATTAGGTTGTACAGATCCAAGGGAATATGCCACATAAATCGCCACACAAAGTGCAAGAAGGGGTAAAATGCAACTCTTGAAACCCACGGC
This sequence comes from Vulcanimicrobiota bacterium, assembly GCA_021107945.1. Lineage (GTDB taxonomy): Bacteria > Vulcanimicrobiota > JAJTBE01 > JAJTBE01 > JAJTBE01 > JAIORV01. Next base: position 95,310 of record JAIORV010000023.1, read on the forward strand.
CATACCACCGATAATGGTAGTGGCGGGTCCTGACTCACATTGCTTTGCCACTTCCTTAACCGGCGGACCCGAGGTAAAGTATTCACTGAAGATCCCTATCAATACCCCGCATATCATTCCGGCAAGAATAGCCCAGAACATATGGAGTGATCCTATCATATACCATGTAAGGATTCCGGCTCCTATCAGGAAGAGAATTCCAGCGATGTATGTGGAATTTCTCAGCGCTGATTGAGGATCCATTTTCTTTAAAATATGCATCGAGTTGATACCGATGAAGGAGCATATAAGCCCAATGGTTATAAGAAGAATTGGGAATGAAATCCATTTCAACTGCCCCTGTACCGTATTTGCCATGATTGCTCCTATGGCAATTGCGGCGACGACCGATCCCACATATGACTCGAACAGGTCTGCGCCCATTCCGGCAGTATCGCCCACATTATCACCCACATTATCAGCGATGACACCAGGATTCCGTGGGTCGTCCTCGGGAATACCCGCTTCGATCTTACCCACAAGATCGGCTCCGACGTCCGCACTCTTGGTGTATATGCCGCCTCCAACTCTTGCGAATAGAGCTATGCTGGATGCACCCATCGCAAATCCGCTGATAATCATCGGTGCCGTTGTGGGATTACCCCTGGTGAAATAAAAAAGGACTCCGAGTCCCACAACACCAAGCGAGGCAACTAGAATTCCCATAACCGATCCGCCAAGAAATGCTACCGAGAGAGCGGCCGGTGTTCCACCGTCTTTTGCCGCTTGGCAAGTTCTCACATTTGCCTTGGTGGCCGCTTCCATGCCGAGCCATCCCGCGCCCATCGAGCAAAGAGCGCCAAAAAGATAGGCTAAACCTGTCCACCAACCTATAGCCTCATTATTTGGTCCCTTGATAAGAAGACCCAATGCCAGGAATACTATTACCATAAAAATAGCAATAATCGAGTATTCCTTCCTGAGAAATACCATTGCCCCCAGGTGGATCTTGTCGGCTATATCTTGCATTTTCTTATTTCCCGGCGAGTATTTACGAACGGAAAAATAGGTCAAAACTGCAAAAAGGATACCTGCAATCCCTATCCAGGGAGTGTAAATCGTCCATGCTGACATGACAATCCTCCAAACCGGTAATTTTATTGAACTCAATATCCTGAATTCTGTTTCTATTTCGAGTCGATTATTCCTTTTCGAGTAGGTTATTACTTCTACTTGTGACCACACTCCGAACGAAGACACGAAGTTCACGAAGAATCCTTAGATTAAAAAATTCCGTGTCCTCCGTGGCTTCGTGGTAAATTCCAACTTTACTCATACCACTTTAAAAGGTTTTTTTCGACAACTTCAAGTGGAAAACGGGAAAGAAGGATCCCGGATGTAAAAGGTTAATTAATAATGTTAAGTAAAACGAAATAAAAAGTATTTGAGCTTATAATTTTTCGGAGACAATTTTGAAAAGAAGTAACAACGGACTTAAAAGAATAATACAGATTTCCCTCCTCGCGTCTGTGGCAACGCTCCTCATGTTGATACAGATTCCCTACCCCGGCGCAGGATGGCTAAAATTTGACATTTCCAATATTCCCGTTTTAATCGGGGGTTGCGCCCTGGGGCCCATTGCAGGTTTGCTCATCGTAATTATTAAGCTTTTTCTTTTCGGTATTATCCGGTCTTCTCCGGGAGAACTTATGGGGCTGCCGATGAACCTTATCGCAAACGGAACACTCGTACTCGTAACTTCTTACATTTACCGCAGAGTGAAAACACAAGAGAATGCCCTTTTCTCCCTTTTTGTAGGCGTTATCGTATCCACGCTAATCATGATACCTGCAAATTATTTTGTTCTGCCGCTTTATTTGAAATTTTTCGCACCAAATATCCCAATACCGCCGCCGTCACAGATGTTAACCATGCTCTTTACGGTTGTAATTCCCTTCAACCTGATAGCGGGATTTTTGAATATTTCACTTACATTTATAGTGTATAAACGAGTTTCAGCTTTCATAAGACCTGATGCCCAGATAAATCTTCAATCAGGCAAAGATGTCAGAGCAAGATCTCGGGGGTAATATTTGGTCTGATTATTGTTTATTGCATATGGAAAATAATTCTAACATAAATAAAGACATACAAAATAATGCTCATGATTCACAATCAGAGCAAATCAATTCTCCACAGGATACCGGGATGAGCTTGAAATTCCGGTTGATTTTATTTTTTCAGGTTATACTCACCGCAATATGTTACCTGTATATATGGTATTCTCCCGGTGTCAGGGGAACAGGGGGGATTTCGTCATCTCTCAACCCACCTGCCATATATCCCGCCATCCTCGCATTTATTCTTGTATTCATTGCTTTCTTAAGTTTTGTTTTACCGACATTTACAAAAAAAATGTTTTTTACAGGAGCCTTTTTTTCATCAATCCTGCAAAGCATCGTAACATTGGTTTTTTTCCTTTTTTTATGTATATTTATTCTTACAACACTTAATGTAACAGGAAGCTTTGCACGTATTCCCTTAATTGATCCCATACCTTTTCTTAAGTGGGCAAAGTTCCTGATTTGATGTAATTATTCACCGCAGAGTTCGCAGAGGACGCAGAGATTTAAATTCTTTGTGGTCTTTGCGGTGAATAGGTATTAAACAATGAAAGTAAATAACAAAATAAAATATTTTCTCTTATTACTGATTGTAGGGGTATTTCTTTCATATTTTGTAAGACAACCCTATCTTAAATATTGCGCCGTCTCACCGGAATCGCTGGTGGAAATAAATATCGCAAGAAATATCGCCGATGGAAAGGGATTCACATTATCCATTAAAGAAACATATGACCTGGACACACCGGTTGTACATTCTGCCGCCGGAGAGAGAGGACTTCTTTATCCTCTTATCATAAGCTCCTTTATAAACAAAACTATGAACATTCACTGGATTAATATCTTCCTGAGCCTGCTGTCCGCTATATTATTTTTCTACCTCATAAAGAATACCCTCAACTTGCAGGCTGCCTGGCTTTCATTTATCACGCTGATATTTTTCCCTCTTACAAATATGGCGGCATCATATCTCTGGAATTACACCCTGATTATCTTTTTCCTGATTCTTTCATGCCTTGTTTTATCAGTATGGAAATCAAAATACAGCAAGATTATCGCCGGAGGGATCCTGAGCATATGCTTCTGGTCCGATCCCTGGGCTCTTTTTTACATCTTCGCATTCATCCCCGGGCTATTACTATCAGAAAAAAACATCAGGGAGAGCATAAAAACCACAGGCCTGTTCATGCTGGGTTTTCTCATTGTCTCATTTCCTCTTCTATTATGGATTTTCTCGATATACAACACACCATTTCCGCCACGCATGCCGGCCTATTTTCAGGTGAAAGACTACAGCATCTATCTATGGAAGAGCTTCGGATACAAGCTTCCCGGTACTATTGCGTTTATTGCCGGGAATAAAGCTTGGGTTATGTCTGCCATTTGGGACAACATTAAAACATATTCCTCACATATAGCCTCCCGCAAAAACGCCCTCATTCCCCTACTCGGGCTTCTTATTTCCTTACCCACACTATTTTTCTTCCGGAACGAAGACAATCCCCGTTTCCCTCGGAAATATGCCCCGCTTCTCTCGTTTTCACTATGCTATTTCATTGGAACCTGCCTATTCTGGTCCAGCAGGGATTTCATAAAGCCATTGATTTTCTTCCCCATTTTTGTCATCCCTCTTGTCTATTATTTCCTATGTCGGGTTCAGGTAAAAAAATTCCCTGTGGGACTGCTGGCGGCGGTTTTACTGATGATATTTACACTGAACAATTATATCGCCCTGAATTACAACAATGTCAGCATAAAACTGGCGGCGGATGACTACAAAAGAATTTCAGCCGTTCGTGATGATACCACGGAATGGATTAATTCAAATGCAAAAGAAAATGAAAATGTGGCGGCGGTTTATCCTTGGATTGTCAATTTCCAGACACGACAACCGGCGGGAATCCTCCCCGACAACCTGACTTCGGAAAAACTCAGTGAATTATTGCAAAAATTCAACTATAATTACATTATGATAAATGACTCCGGGGAAAAAGCTGAGAGTATCAATAACATAATCGAAAATGACATAATAAGCTGGTTGGTTTTGGCAAAACCGGGACTATGGAGAATTCAGCCCGAGTTTTTCCCGAAAGAATAGACTGAATTTTACTATTTACCGCAGAGATCGCAGAGGGCGCGGAGATAAGAATAAGAGAACAATATTAGTTCTGAAAAAGACTGTCCTGATTTAATTAACTCTTTGGGGAAATTTGAAAATAAACCACAAAGAAGGAAAGAATGGAAAAACGAAAGTCTGTCCTCTGACTTACGGACTGAGGGTATCGATAAACTTCAAAATCCCGGTTATTAAGAGTCATTATTTTACCCCAGAGGACACAGAGAACACAGAGATGTCAATGATTTTTTCTCCGGTTATCCTCTGCGGACTCCGCGATCTCTGCGGTGAAAAAAACACTTACTCGACAACTCTTTGCAGTGAATTATTATGAACAAATTTACAAGAATAATATTACTCCCCGTTTATAACGAGGAAAACACTCTTGAAGAAGAGTTAAATAAGCTCCTTGACAAAGGAGATGTTTTTATTATCGTTAATGACGGCTCAACCGACATCAGCGGCGATATTATATTAAAATGGATAGAGAATCATAAAAAAACTCTTCAAATAGATTCCACAGAAAACCATATTAACAAACTTGATTCAGACAAAGTGAAACATCACATAGAGAAGCATATAAAATCATCCGGCGATATCTCCGGGTATAAATATTTAGCGGGAAAAAGCCGGTCTGTTATATATATCGAATTTCCCGTAAACAAGGGGAAATCGTCAGCGTTGCAGGAGTGCTTCAAGATTATTCTGAGCTTGTATGAGGACAGTATCTTCAAAGGTGAGGATACAATAATAGTTACCGACGCCGACGGACAATTGCCTGCAGACATTATTAGCTCCGCGACGAATTACCTGAAAAAAGAAAACCTGGATATGCTGATTGGCAGGCGGGATTTTACTTCTTACCCTCTATTCAAACGACTGGGCAACTATTTTCTAAGCAGGCTTGCTGCAATTTTAACGGGATTTAACTTTCATGACACACAGTGCGGGTTCAGGATATTCACAATATCGGTATTGGAAAAGATCCTTCCATATTATCACGCGAGGGGTTATTCATGTGAGCAGGAGTTATCGCTGATTCCCGTTCTCCTGGGGATGAAGCTTGACAACACCTTCCCCGTCGAGCCTGTGTATTACAGATCAAATTCCACAATTACAGATGCATTTTATATAACTCTGGATAGCTTTGCAACGTGGTTGAAGGTGAAGAAGGGGTTATTATAATGCCGGAGGTCGGAATCGAACCGACACGAACGATTATGTTCCCGGGATTTTAAGTCCCGTGCGTCTACCAGTTCCGCCACTCCGGCATTAACAGGAATATTTTACATTAAATTTCGTATATTGTAAAGTCTTTTTTGGTTTTTTTTATTACCACATCCAGACGAACCCATCTTGACGGTGATTTAAAATACAAGTATAATAAACCCATTCCCCTTGGAGGCAGTGTTTATGAGCGACCAATCCAGTATAAGATCCAACCTTCACTATATAATTGAAGCTCTGCCGGAGAGAGAAGAAGATTCCAAAGGGGAAATTGTGAATAGGTGTCCGATATCCCACAAGAAAAATTTACCGGAGATGATTTCGAGTGACCATATACAGGCATACCAAGCAGGAACTTATTGACCTTGTCAGACAAATCCCGGAGGAAGAATTTCAAACTGCATTCAGGTTCCTGGAATTCCTTGCAAGCCTTCCCGGGGAACCTCCACTGACCGATGAAGAGAAGGCGGAATCCAGTGAGAATTGGCAGGCTATCCTCAGAGGTGAGGGTATTCCATGGGAGGAAGTCCGGGAGGAGCTTGCCGATGAGTGACATAGATTCTTCCGGCCGTCCATGGAGGGTGATAATTCCACCCAAAATTGCCCGGCAAATGAGGCGGCTTCAACCCGGGGAGCAAGGCCGTATTAAGGGGGCGATTGACAGTCTCAGAAATTTTCCGCACCAGGGCGATCTGAGGGACCTCAAGCCAAACCCGGAATGGCGCCTTAAAGTTGGAACCAGGAGGATACTTTTCAAGATAAATAAGAAGGAACACATTATCGGTATAATTCGAATCGGCTCAAGAGGGGATGTTTATAAGTAATAGAAGGGTAAATTCGAAATATAGAAGAGATTTATTGGGAATTCTTATTATCTTATCGTAGCCCGACATATTCTGCAGGGAGAGTTACAGAGGAAGTCATGCTCATGAAGGAGCCAATTTATTCAATATGAAGGTGAAAGAAGTATTTTTTTTTGGATGCATTTGATCGAAATTTACTAAATCACCCAAGAGGAAAAATGTCCGACGACCTGATGCTTATGCTTGAAAATGGACAACTTGAGGGGATAGATAATCAGTATAGGTTTATTCTAAAAAAAAGAAGCTCCACACACTCCCATCTTGACGGTAATTTAAAATACAAGTATAATAAATCCATCTCTGATCCAATTTGCCAGGTGACCCGAACAATAACCATTCATATAAAAGGAGCCTCTGAAATGTTAGGCCGACTTAAAATGCCCATATGTATCCTCATCATAACCCTGATTGCGGGAGCGATAGGTTATCTGTTTACTGGACAAAAACTGGAGCAACAAAGAAGACTTTTCCTGAAGCAAAGACTGACGAAGCTCGACAACCAACTCCGGGAGTTGGGAGTACAAGTATGCATTATCCAGACAAGCAAGTCATCTCCTTCCATAAAGCATGGCCATATGTTCGCCCTTCTCGACTTCTGGGAAACAGATTACGATAAGACAAGTAAGAATCTGGAGAAAATAAAAGACACTATCAATGAATATGTCAAGTTGAGAAATAATGAAAGACAGGTTGGCGCAATCCGTTACCTCAACAAGGACGGCTTTGATCTGGAAGAGGTTTTGAAAGGACAGATAAAAACCGAGTTGGATGAGAAAGATTTCGAGCAGAATGAAGCTATCAAGGAATATACCGCCGAGCTGACCAACAAGCTCTGGGCGGCATATGAAGCCTTTCAATTGAGTAGAAAAGATTTGAGGTTTAAGATAATCCCGCAGGTTACAATCGACGACACAACAGAACAGGTAAAGGCGGAGGAGAAATATTTCTATGTCCGGTTTAACAATATTACAAATATAGAATTGAGGAAGGAGATACGAAAAGTCTATAAGAGACTTAGCAATTTTGACCTTGCGAGGGGAGACAAAATTTATTTTGATAACTATCCCCGGGAAAATTATGATCTGATCAACAGGATGACTAAATATGCAGGTGTCTCTCCCCTGTCCGATCAGGTTATTCTTATAGATAAATTATAAAATGGATATCTGGATTACAATAAAAGTGGCTATCAAAGCCCTCATCAAGAACAAAATGCGCACATTACTTACGATGCTTGGAATTATTATCGGCGTTGGATCAGTAATTGCTATGATTTCTATTGCCACCGGCGCACAGAAAGACATGAGCGGCAGGATTGAATCCTCAGGCACAAACATGCTCATGGTATTTGCTTCTTCCGGGAAAAGTAGGGGGGGACTCAGCCGTGGATGGGGATCGATCCAGACTTTGACTGTGAAAGACAGCGAAGCTATTGCGAAATACTGCCCACACGTCGAGTATGCCTCTCCACAGATTCGCGTTACAGCAAGGCTTATTTATCAAAATCAAAACTGGAGTACGGCCGTAAGAGCGGGGAACGAAAATTATATTGATATAAGGAACTGGGGAACGCAATCCGGAAGATCCTTTACCACAAGTGAGGTCACTTCCGGAGCGAAAGTATGCATGATAGGTACTGTGGTAAGGGACAACCTGTTCGGTGATTTAAATCCTGTGGGGAAAACAATAAGGATAAACAAGATTCCCTTTCTTGTTGTCGGTCTTCTGGAGGAAAAGGGGCAGGGCGGATGGCATGGAAACTGGGACGATGTGGCTATCATTCCCCATACCACAGCGATGCAGAGACTGCATAAAAAAGATCACCTTTCCATGGTAACGGTATCCGCCACGGATCGTTATGATATAAGCAAGGCAAAAGAAGAAATTAAAATGCTTTTAAGGCAACGCCATCGTATTAAAAAAGGCGAGGAAGACGATTTCATAATCCGCACCCAGGAAGACAGACTTCAGGCAGCGGGGGACACCTCACGCTTTCTGTCCCTTCTTCTGGGTTCAATAGCCTCAGTATCGCTTCTGGTGGGGGGTATAGGCATCATGAACATCATGCTTGTATCCGTGACAGAACGGATAAGGGAAATCGGCATAAGAATGGCAATCGGAGCAAGACAGAAAGACATACTGCTTCAGTTCATCGCAGAGGCTATTGTATTATCCCTACTGGGGGGAATAATAGGTGTCGGGTTCGGATATGGCGTTTCAAAACTAATCAGCATATTTACCAAATGGACAACTTTTGTAACAATTCATTCAATAATTCTCTCTATGGGGTTTTCCGGGGCAATCGGGCTGTTTTTCGGATTCTATCCTGCATGGAAAGCGTCAAAACTGGACCCCATAGAAGCTTTGCGTAATGAATAATAATCCCGGATAATGCTTTTAAATTCACCGCAGATTTCGCGGAGTGCGCAGAGAAATTATTATATTATATATTGGTTCACTGCCAATTAATCGCATCAATTTTCAGGCATTCTCCGATATAGTTTTATACCGTCGATAAATAAACTTTTTCCCGATAAAAAGCTAAAACACGATAATTACAAGATTTCAAACGCATTTTCAGGGATTAAAAAAAGTCCTTTGCGTTCTTTGCTTCTTTGCGGTTAATTTTAGTCCTCCAAATATTTACCCACATTGATTATCAAAGACAGCTTATATATTATCCAGAAAATCACTGATGCAAAGCAGTTTCTTCTCTTTTTCTCCTGCAGGATCAATATTGTAGAGATCAGTTTTCCCATCTTCTTCCCGGAGAAAATATATTTTATTCTTTGAAATTCTCGGGAACCTGCTAATTTTATCAGGGGAGGTAAGTTGAGTTTCTTCTCCTGTTTCCAGATCAAATTTGGACACCACAAAATTTTCATCGATTTTGCGATTGAAAATCAATACATTTCCAAGGGGGAATATTTCCGGTGTAAAATTACCTTCTATCTTTATTGGCTCCGTTTTTCCATTATCGAAGTCGAACAGCACTACATTAAAATTTCCCTCGCTGGAAAGAAGATTCTTATAATCAATCGACACAATAATCATTTTCTTACCAATTGGAGTGAAATCCAGGATAAATTCATCATAAGAAGCAATCTTCTTTTTACTGTTCCAGACTATATCCATCGTGTAAATATCACTCTGGTATGTATATAATACCAGGTCTTCATCAAGCCAATTCCAGGCGCGTCCCAATCCCTCCACCTTACCGACCGCGTCAATTTTCTCATAATAAAGTAATTGCGTTTTCTCCTCGTCAAGAATAATATTCTTTATATTTTTCTCTTCCAGCTTTGCACTTTCCGGGATTATTGAAATATTTCTCAACAGGTACCCCACGCTTTTTCCTTTTTTTGAGAAATGGAAGTATTCGAGAAAAAGGACAGAGTGTTGGACGATTCCCTCAATCATCTCCTTACTCCCCTCATCCTCAATTTCCACGGCGTTCAACCCGCTTAACACCCCGATAAATAGAAGCTTGTTTTGTGCCGGATGCCATTCCATGTGGGTGATTGAAGTTTCATGATGCTCAAAAATCTTTTTTCCCATCTCCAGATTAAATATTAATAGATCATGGTGCTCATCTTCAGATTCACTTTTTGATCTCAGCTTTACAGCGGCAAATTTCCCGTTCTGGGAGACCCTGAGATCCTGAAGTTTATATTTTGTTTCAACCTGGTTGGCCATGTGACTCGACTCCTTCCGTTTTTTGAGGAAAATTTCTTATGTGTGATCGGTAGTTTTGATGATGGAAAGGTCTGTTCCTGCTGATTAATCATTTCCAAGCGGGATTGTAAAATAGAATTTGCTCCCGATGCCTTTTTGACTTTCAACCCAGATTTTACCATCGTGTAAATCAACAATCTTCTTGGCAATTGCAAGTCCAAGACCGGTGCTGCTCTCTCCGGCCGTGGGCTTTGAGGATGTGCGGGAGAACTTTTTGAAAAGCTTCTGTTGCTCCGATTTTCTAATTCCCACTCCGGTGTCTTCAACACAAACCTGTATTGTATGATCCTCCCGAGTTGCCTTGAGTTTTACCTTGCCGCCCGAGGGAGTATATTTGATAGCATTTGTAAGTAAATTGTCAAGAACCCCGTCAATCTTACTTATATCAATAATTACATCGGGCAACTCATCGGGCACTTCATAAAACAACTCGATATTCTTTGAACGGGCATATGGAGTGACCGAGTGAAACTTGCCACGAAGTATTCCCTTCAAATCCGTATGTTTCTTTTTTAACTCGAGTTTTCCACTCTCGATAACTGAAATATCAAGCATCTCGTTGAGCATATTGATCATATGTTTTGCCTTGGTGACCATGCCTTCAAGAGCCTCTTTCTTCTCGTTTTCATCCATTTTATCGGCATAGCTGTCTAACAATGTGGCTGACATATGGATAGCTGACAAGGGAGAGCGCAGGTCGTGCGCCGCTATATTGAGAATCTCATCCTTGTAATCGGACAATTCCTTGAGTTTTAGATTCCTCTCTTTTACTTCCTCAAATAACCTGGCGCTTTCAATGGCCGCCGCCAACTGACTGGCCAGCAATGATAATGTATGCTGTTTCGACTTTTCAAAACGAGCTTTTATATCAGCAAAAATAAAAATTAAGCCATAGAAATTTCCACCGCTTTTAAGAGAAGCCGACCTGTAATGATTTTGCATGATACCTTGTGTTGTCTTTGTCATTATTTTCTCAATCACATTGACTTCAAGACCCTCATGGCATAACTTTGCATCGGAAAAACGATTAAAATCCCTGATGACTATATCTGTCAGGTTCCTCTCCAGAGAAATGGGGGCTGGACAAGTTTTAAATATCTGTAAACTTGGCTTTTTTTCGTTGTAAAAAAGAACGCCCCAGGAGTTGACATCGAATATTTCAAAAATACCCTCGGTCATCCTTTCGATTGTATCACTTACATTAATATCAGAGGTGATTATATGACTTAATTTCATTGCCCATTCAAGATCATAAACTAAAAGATCAAGTCGGGCGTTCTTGCGGTCCAATTCACGAACAACATTTTTTAAGTGAAGATTCTTTTTATCTAATTCACTTATCAGGCTCTCTTTCTCTTGCTGCAACATACTTTTAGAAACAGCACGTTTTATCGCATGGAGCACAAAGTTCAAATCATGGAAAGGCTTTGTTATATACTCAAAAGCTCCCCAGTGTATGGCGTCCTTCGCAGTCTCCATACTCTGGTGTCCGGTAATCAGAACGACGGGAATATCGCCAAAATTGGTCTTGACTTCCTTTAGAAGCTCAATACCGTCAATCCCCGGCATCAGGATATCGGAAAGCAGCATGTCAAAACTCTCGCCAATAAGCTTCTTCCTTGCGTCAAGACCGTTATCGACAGTAACAACTTCATAGCCGTTGGAAGTAAGTAGTTTCGTAAGAAGTTTACGAATTGTATCATTATCCTCGGCAATCAGTATTCTGCCTTTATTCCCTCTGTTCAAGTCCAAATCAATCCTTTATAAATGTTTTCAAGTCTTCCAAAGTTATTAATTTTTGTATTACAATAATATTAAATTCATGATGAATAGTTCCTGCAACAGATGGGAAATGGGAATGGGGAATGAGAATGGAATCGCGATTCGTTATCCTTATTCCATCTTCCTTATTCCTTATTCCCTATTCCATAAAGATATTTCTTTTAAGAGATAACAAAGATAACTTGGACAATTTTTCATAATGGTTTTGCTTTGTTAAACTTTTCTACCATAAGAGGTTTATCCAGGTTTTTGATGAATATAGCTCCATGCTTTGCATACAAAAGTAGAGTACAGTCTTGACGGATGGAATGCTCGAATAAAAAGGGAGGTTATCCTGTGAGAAAAATAGGTATCTTTTCAATAAAAGAGGATTTTGCTTACAGCTTGATTCATGAAATTAATCAATTGAATGTGAAGAATATTCGTGCTGAATTCGCATTGGTAGGAGATACGAAATTATTTGAAAGATCGCCATACAAACTCATTATTGACCGACTTTCTTATTATGTAAAATATTTCTCCGCTTATTTTAAAAATGCCGCTCTGACGGGGACATATGTTATAAACAATCCGTTTGCCCATGTGGGAGAAAGATTCCTGAATTACAACCATGCGAAGAAAATGGGTGTCCATGTACCCCGGACCGTTTGCCTTCCTTCCTGTCAACAACATCCCGCCTGCTCAGCGGAAGATCTCAAGAACCTTAAATATCCCCTTGACTGGGAAGAAATGACTGATTTTGTGGGATTCCCGGCAATATTGAAGCCCTATGAGGCGTTTGGATACAGGGATGTTTACAAAATCGGTAGCATTAACGAGTTGATCCAGGCATATAACGGCACCCAGCAGCAGGTGATGATCCTCCAGCAGTTCATAGATTATGATTTATTCGTAAAAGTATATGTTGTGGGTGGAAAAGATGTTCTTGTTGTAAAATACAAACCTTCAACAAGGGAATATGTTACAGATGATGAGTGGGATAAGTCATTGCCGGGCCAAAGAATTATCGACAGCGCCAGGGAGTTTTCAAAGAAAATGGGATTTGACTTCGGAGTGATGGAATACGCCGTAAAGGATAACGCCCCATACGCCGTGAACTTCATCAACCCATCTCCCAACTGCAGGAAAGAGACCCTGGGCACGGAGAATTTTAATTGGCTTGTCAAGAAACTATCCAAACTCGCCATAAAACTGGTTCAGAGCGATGCGAAAAACAACCTGGAGTGTTAAATAAATAGTTGATTTAGATATGGGTATTCCTGTTTTATTTCTAATAGAATTCGATATGTTAAAAGCCATTCCCCCCTTTATAATCAAGGGGCTTTCTTTTATGTTCCTCCTCAACCTGATATTTGTTTCTATTACATCTATCTATTTCAAGAAAAAACTTGAAGGAAGAAAAAAAAGAATAATGCCCGCCCTGCTTTTCCTCGGAATTACCATTTTTCTGAATTTGGGATATTATGCGATAGCAAGGAATAAACTACAGAATTATATTTACAAGGTTCCTGTGCAGGACGTCCTCACACCCGATCCGTCCCCAGCAAAAAGGGACTTTTCGTACTTGAAAAAAAACCGAATTATCCGGGATGAAAGGTTTAAATCCTATTTAGCGGTTGATCAGGAAGGGGTAATCCTCTGTCTTCGCTCAGGGGGAGAGCCGCAGGTTTATGATTCTTCTTTCTATCTGACCATGCAAAAAGAAGGCAAGACATTCAACACAAAGAAAGAGATGTCGGATTACGCCCGGTTTGTCATACTTCTTTACTATTGCGAGTCGGAGCCGGTCTATATTAATTCTGCCTCATCCCTGGCACGAATATTGAAAAATCGAAATAATAAAACCCAGTGCAACCTGGGACAAAAAGTATCTCACATTATATCCACAACACGAAATAGTAAAAATAAAAACAAGCAGACCGGACCTGATGAAACCCTGAAAAAACTCGTAGCCCGGATTTCTCCGCCGAAATTTGAAAAGGACTGGGACAAAGGAGTAAGCTTCAATCTTTATACATTTTCATTTAGATATAACGAGCTTGCCCAATGGAAGTTCAAAATATTCCCCAACGGAAATATCGAGGTAGAGAAAACCATGTCGTATGTGGAGAGGTAATTTATTACCCGAATCAAGCATTATTTCTTGAGCACTATAAGTATTTTTGAATATCCTTCATTCTTGTTAAGATAAATTAATATTTATTATATTGACAATTCGCAAGAAATTTATTATCATACATATTGACTATTATCACTTCATGGGGGTTAGATATGAATACAAAAAGACGCTTTTATTATTTCTCCACAATGTTTCCTGTTTTATTTATCCTCATCATGGCAACCGCAATGTCGGTTGTTTTTTTAGGCTGTTCCTCAGGGGGGGGGGGATGATACATGCAATGCTTCGATGAAGTTTCCCGATTTTGAGAGGCAGGTTTATGAAAACCAGGAAAAAACAGAAGTAACAATCGAGAAGATATTTTTAAAAACGGAAAACGGATTTATTGACATATCCCCCGACAGGATCCCCACTGAATTTTCAAACATTAACAAGTCAAAATATATAGAATCAAAGATTGATCCCGGAAAACAAAAAGAGATTTCAGAGACACACCCGCCTGATCCTTCACTTTTCCCCGATGACATGAAGATGTTCCAGACAATAAGACTCGGCTCTCCCGGAGCAGAATTCAGATTCGTCAATATTCACTGGGAAGAACGCGATGGGAATGAGATTACAAAACGCCCCCATTGCTGGCTGACATACACATCCTGGGGAGAAGATGAGAGCGACATTCCCGAAGGTGCGGATGCTTTTTATGCCACTTATTTTCATATTCCCGTTCCTGTTGATAAAGCTCCCAATGAACCCGGAGCGGAGGTAACGACCGTAATTGAATCCGACAGGACGTCGCCGGGAGGCACAGTTTATAACAATCGTTATGATATAACTTCAAAATGTTTAGATTTCAACAGCTTCATATTTACAATCGCATGTTACAGAAACGGTGAATTGAGGTGGGAGACACAACCTTCCACGGGACACATCGGAATATGGGATACGTACTGGGGAGTCGCAGGATCGGAGGACGGGGAATGGTCTTATGAAAAAAGAAGAAACGGCGGGATTTTCGACAGCGGAGGATATCCATGCGACGTTACATACATCATTCGCAGGTTAAAATTGAAATTTCCTTTACCCGAGATTGAATACACCCCCGGTGAGGACATCACATTTGAAAACAAGATGATCTGGAGCGAAGGAGGATTCGCCCCGGGAACCGAATCGGAGCCACAATGGAAGGTTGAAATATTCGATCCAAATTCACAAACTCCAGACATCCCCGTTGCATCATCCGACTGGCAGGACGGCAGCCTTATAAGCTGGGCGTGGGACGGCGCAGTCGCCGCTTCTGCGGGAAGTGATGCAATAAGAGGATTGAATGTCGGGAAAAAATGCGTCTTGATCCCAAGTGATAAATACCACTCATATAAATACAAAAACAGACGAAATCGAAACATCCAAAAGGACGATGATACCGTCGTTCTTACTTATGTGATAACCGCAAACGCAATTTGTTACGGGAAGAGCGAAATAACTCCAGCAAGCGACGACGACGCCCGGTATTTCCTGAGAACGAAGAAGGATATCTATGGTCAGATAGAGCCGGTGCTGGAAATATACGATGATGATGAAAATCTTGTTGCAACCTCAGAAGCGGAATTCCCAGAACCGCCATATCCGGGCTATACGGCATATCCGGTGTACCCGGGAGATGTAGCGGCGGCTACGGCAGACGCAATGAGGGTTGAGACAGAATTTTTTAACATTCCAAACAACATATTCATCCTGAAGGAACCGGACAGCGTTAAAGTATTTAGAGTGATAGTAAAAGATGGTCCTATCAACGTGAACCATATTATGGTTAAAATTATGACTTCGGTTTCAGATCCCACGGGTTTGACAATAAAAATTAATAAAACCGGCACGCCTGGACGATTCAAGGGGAACATAAGAGTGGGACCTGTGGGCGATCCTGCTACTAACCAACTTAAGGTAGAAACAAAACGAGAAAAGTCGTTCTCTTATTTCGACTTCACTTCTGACTCGAATATTGGAAATTATATAGACTCAGCACAATTTGTAATAATGGAACAAATTTTGGGATTCACTAAGCTTGGTGGAGTCCTTTTATTTCCGGTAAAAGAGAGTAGTGGTTATTCGCCGGTTGCCCATCCGACAAAAGATGCTTTAAAAGCCGCTGGATATGAAGACTTGATTGTAGAATATGATTCTAAAAAAGCATGGCTTCGGATAAAGAACCAGGCTTCCCACTTTTATTATTCGGGACATGGTGCATATAAGTGGGGATCAATACAAGTGAATACAGATGACGATGGAAATGGTATCTATGCATCAGCTGGCACTGATTCAGGGGATACAATAAGTCCCGAGGACTGGAATGATAATATAAAACTGGCAATTTTTGCCTGTTGTTCCGTATTTGACATTGGCAACTTTAACGGTTGGAAAGATTTCAAGAACCATCAAAGTCCGGGATTAAGGTGGGTAAAGGTAAGGGGAGAAGCTGTTCTCCTTGGTTATAATGCATGGTCGCCCTTAGCCACTGAAGACGAAAAACCTGATTTGGGAATCCTGAAGGAATATTACTTACTATTACCCTCGGGGCGGGAAGCAACATCGCAGGAGCAGGTAATGGCCTGGATGAATGCCAACGCCGACTATCCCCACCACTTGCAGTCAGATAATGCCTGCGCAATAGGGGGGGATTGGTATTATTTTATAAGATACAAAAGGTTAAAAAAACCACAGAACACTCGTGAGGTTTATCATGCAAAAAGGCGCATATATAAAGTGCATAAGGACTACTGGGACAAAAGGAACGTGAAGGGATTCGAGGGAATTCCCACAAGTGGAAAAATACTCATTAGGATACTTCAAGACAAGTATTAATAAATGACAACAAAATGGATATTAAATAGTTTTCAGGAGGATGTGTAATGAAGAATAAAAATGTAATGATATTTTTATTTATAGTGCTAATTTCTGTATTTATCATTTACTTACCTGCAAATGCCGAGGATGCGAATCCCATGCCACTTAAGGGTGATCCTGTTTTTGATAAGGCTACCTTTTATAATGAAAACAGCCAATGGGATAGAGCAATTGAGGAATATCGGAAAGTAATTGATACATATCCAGGAACAGAATTAGAAGCAACAGCTCGTTTTGCAATCATCGATTGCTATTGCAGGAAAGGGAATCTTGATGAATCAGAGCGCCACGCACTCCTAAATGAATACCAGGTTATAATCGATCGCTTCCCGGATACGCGATATTCCTTTGTAGCTAGACTGGAGTTGATTTCTCGTGGTGATCCTCAAGATCCCCAATGTTACGATGCCTGGCTCCATGGTGTTGACGAATTAATCCTTGAGCTAGGAGGAAAAAGTATCTTCAAAATAATAAGGAAGAAACGGGATGAAGATGATGAAGATTCTGAAAAAGGATTTCATGTTTCATCTGTGGTTCCAAAATATCGGAATGACCTTGCAAACCTCTATATGAATATTGCTACTGATTTTATCAGCACTTTTAAAGATAATAAAAATGGGTTTAGAATACTAAGATTTGTGCGGGAGAGTTTCCCAAAATTTACATGGAGTTGTCCACTTGAACACATCAAGGAATATCTAATCTGGAAGCATCGTCCCATCGACTGGAGTAAATATAAAAAAGACAAATTCCCGCCGAAAATTTATTCTGTACATCCCCGGAACAATCAGAGAATTGGAAACAGAAAGCCTAAAATAAAGGTGAAACTTACAGACGGTGATATTGCGCAGATGCAGGTTGATCTGAGCAAGACTGAGTTTAAACTTGACGGGAAAGATATAACCGATAAGATGACGGTAAAATCCCACATAAAAATGACCGTCAAGCCGGGGAAGATATTCGAGAAAATTATCCTGGAATACCGCCCTGACGAAAAACTCTCAAAAGGAAAACATACGATATACATAAAAGCTTACGACAATGGAAACAGATATCTGGAAAAAAGTTGGAGTTTTTATGTGAAGTAGAAAGTACTCACATTTCGCACATGTGAATTTCTTGAGAAGTATCAGAATATTTTTCAAGTGTTTCAAGGTGATAACAGGTGTTTTTCAGGTGATAACAAGTGTTATAAGGGGTTTAGGACAGCACCACAATTTATTGTGGTGAATTGGAGTGCAAACCCCACCACTACAGCGTCCTAACCACTTCAGTGGTTTATATCATCAAAAAAACCGTTGAAACGGTTAAATTGAGGTGGGAGGTAGGTTTTATAGGCTTCTAACCACCCGATTAAAATCGGGTGTTGTCTTAAAAACTCGAAAAGTTTATAAATATTGTGAAATATGGCTATAAGGCTATTAAAGAATATTTCTCAATCGCATTTTTGACAAATTGAGTGATTTAATTAAAAGATATCAGGTGTGCGAAATCTAAAAAGACGTAATCCTGAACTTGTTTCAGGGCTTCAGTGTTCTCTGCGGTGAACAGTAACAATCCTCACTTTGGAAACAGATCATTTAACGGTGCGTATATTTTTGCGAATGTTGTTATAATTCTGTATCCCATATATCCTGCAATTACCAGGTATAATACAACGGGGAGGATGGTAAAAACAATGTTTGTTGTGCGCTCAAGATCCTGCCCCAGTAGTTCCGCCGATTTACCCAGCATAAACGGCAGGTTTCCTGACTGTTCGCCGGAATGTATCATCTGCAGGCACATATCGGGGAACATGCCGGTTCTCTTTAGGCAAGCTGTAAAAGGTTGGCCGCCCTGGATGCAGGGAGCTATTGTGAGGAATTTCGATCTTGCCATTGCATTTCCGCATGCGCCGGCGGCGGTCTTCACTGACAAATCCAGGTCAATCCCGGCTTCTGAAAGGTCGGCAAGCACCAACATGAATCTATAGACGGATCGGGCGCGGAAAAAGCCTCCCAGGATGGGGAAATAGAGAAACACTGCATCGACACCCTCCCTTATTCCGGGGATCGAGCTGATCGTCCGGTAAAGGAATACCAGGGAAAAAACCGTCGCATATAAAATAGCCAGGGGTATCAGGGTAGCTTTCAAATATGCCCCAATGCATTCCGTAAAGATAAGAACAAGCGGGGGAATAAATATACCGGCGTGAATAAGCACTATAGGATATATCAACTTTGAGAGGGTCTGTTGCTGGAGGTTGTACATCCGTTCAAGGTAAGCGGCGATATTCTTGAGACGAACCTCAAGCTGCCCTCCCACCTCACCGGCTTTAACCATCATAATTACCATCGTGTCAAAATAGCCCGGGAATTGCGCCAGCGCATCCGAGAGAGATTGTCCATCACGGACAAGAGGAGTTATGGAGTTGACAACCTTTCTCACCTTGGCACTGGGTGATTTTGCAAGCGCCTCAAGACATCCCATAAAGGGCATTCCCGATTCTATAAGAGTTGCCAGTTGGCGAAAAAAGTTGGCCTTATCCCTCAAGCTCATTCCAAACATGATTCATCTCCGTATATAAGCTGTTTATAGTTATTAGTGATATTTTTTACCGCAAAGACCACAAAGGAAAATCGGATATTTTCATTGTTATAATAGGGACTTCCCTGAACCTGCTCAATATCCTGTAAACCTTTTTCGCGGACACTTGCAAAAATTACGCCAGGGTGTATAATGAAATTGACCGGTGTATTCCTCCTGGCTTCGCTACGCTACGCCATACGGAATACACCAGGAAGGCATACCCTACGACTCTCATACAAACTGGAACATAAAATGGGGGCAGGTCACCTGATCTCATCGAAAGCTTTTAACATTGAAGTTGGAATCATTTAGTGGGAGACAAATTATGTTTATTTCCTCAAGCTTCCTATCCAATGTGCCCAAATATCCTGCCGTTTATGCAATGTATGGTGGAACCGGCCGTAGTCAATATGTTGCATACGTCGGAATTGCAAAAAACCTTCGGCAACGTCTGGAACAGCACCTTATCAGGCGTGATAGCAGTGTTACAACAGGGACTTCAGCATCAACACTTAATCCTGACTATGTTACTGAAATAAGATGGTGGACCCATTCGAGGTTTTCGGACAGGGCAGCACTTGAAGCTGCTGAGATTATTGCTTTTAACCTGGCACAACTTTTGGGGGGAAGGTCAATATCTTGGACATCGCACAGGATTTTTATATAATATTTCGGAAGTAAATTTCTAAGTTCTTATTAATAGATAACCTGCAAAGTAAGAGGATATCGACAAACGTTTTGTTTAATTAACAAAGTGGTTCACGAACGTCCATTAGATCAAATTGCAGGGATTCCAGGCAGGTAGCATATGCCGGAATCCAGTGAGGGAAATCTATGAAATATTCAGTAGCAAAGATATTCTATATTGCTTTACTGCTGCTGTTATTGCCAGGTGCCATCGGGTTTTGCCAGGAGCGCGAGGAAGCTCTCAAGCTACTTAAGGAGGGGAACAGCTTTCACCGGGGCAATAAGTTTACAGATGCCCCGGAGAAATACCGGACAGCTTTACATGTAGCGAGAAAAGTGGGAGACTGCCAGACCGAATCAGAGGTTCAGCGAAAAATAGGAACCTGCTATCGCTTTCTTAACATGGAAAATAGAGCCATGGACTTCTATGCCTGCAAAACCGAGATCGGTAACAATCAAAATCACCTTGACAATATTTTAGATATTGCTCGTAAGACGAGACCAGCACCCGAATTTATTGATCATATTGTTGATTACACGATAGATAATGATATGAAAAAATCAATTAAGAACCTGTTAGAAAAATCAGTCGGTCAAACATTTGAAGAATCGAACATCCAGCCATCGAATAAAGGTTTACCAGGTGGCAATCCGCTGTTTCTTGTCCGGGATTCACAAGGAAATTTGAAGTATACTGTGAAGATCTTTCATTTATCTGCTCCCTGGAACACTTTCACAAAAGAGCTTTCGGGACTTCAGCTTGCTTCTACAATTCACAGTAAGGTTTTTTGCTTTGTTTCTGCACAAGCTGTCGGAAAATGTCGCGTTGATAACAATCTTTACGGTCTTCTGGCAACTGCTCCTCCTGCAGGTGAAAGCCTGGCAGGTCTGGTATCAAAAATATCTTCTACCAGACAGGATAGCGCTGAAAGAGCGGAGGCTTTTCACAACATACAACGGGCCTTTGGAAAACTTGGCGCTGCATTTGCAGAGCTTCACAATATGCGAACTGAAAAGAAGCAGGGCGTCCACCCTGCAATTCTAAAATATGGAAAAGAGCTTCTCTGTGCAAAACCACTTACTTCCAGAAGCTATGGAATCGATCCCATGATGCTACAGAAATACTTTTATTCACTTGCAAACAGCGCCTCAAACACAGAAATTAAGCGCAGCTATGCCCATGGAGATATAATCCTGGACAACTTCATCTATGATGCAAAGTCAGACTCCCTCACCATGATTAATTTAGCATTCTTTTCGGATTCTGCCGACCAGGAGGGAAATCCAATACAAAATGCAATATTTGATTATATTGGCTTAATCGAGCAGATCGAACAGTTCAAAAATTCCCCTGACATTACTAAAAAAGAGTACAGGGAAATCAAAGAAGCTTTTCTGAGCGCGTATGGCTCTCCCCCGGCTGAAGGTAAAGGCGAAGAATTTTTCACCCTTCTATATCGTCTTGCAATAGTCTTCTGGACTTCGGAGATTCTGGATTGGAAAACAGACAGTTCTGAAGAAGTCAAGAGCTGGCTGGAGCCTTCACTTGATAATATTAGAAAAATGCTTTCAACATATCAAGAAAGTATCGAATAATGTTTTGTCCCTGGCAACTCGCCGGAACTTCAATCACCAAATCCCCGACAGTATTCCGACTTTGATTAACTGCAAGATCAATTATTGGATTCCGCGGTTTAGTAATATCCTTTGCCAGGGATTATATGTCTCACTCCACCTCGCGGATCTTCCATATCACCTTTTCTTCGAGGTATTAGATGAATGTGGCAATGAAGTATTGTCTGACCTGCACTTTCACCGTTATTTATTCCTATATTGAATCCTGTAACGGTCGCATCGTCTTTTTCAATGGACTCCTTGGTTTGGTTAATAAGTTGAGTGCAAGCATTAATTTCTGCCTGACCTAAACTAAAGTATTCTTAAATATGTCGTTTGGGTATTATTAAAGAGTGCATTTCTGTGACAGGGAAGCCATCACGAATTGTAAAGGCTAACTCATTCTCTATAACAAACTGCGCTTTGTTTATTTCGCAAAACAGGCAATCTTTTTTCCGCTCTAAATAAGATTCTCTAATACTACGAAAATCCGTGTCGTCACGGTCTCGTTTCATGGCATTACACTTGTAACAAAGAGTCTGAAGGTTATTTGCATTATCACTTCCACCCAAGTTTCTTGGAATTATATGATCTACTTCAAGTGCTCTCACATCTGCTGAAATCCCACAAAGCTCACAATGGAATTTTGCCCTTTTAAGAACCTCATATTTCAAGGTGCCACTTATATATCCTGATGATTTTCTCCTATGGCTCCATATTGCTATGCCTCTTTTTTTGATATAATCCTGAAGTCTTTGTTTGCACATGACTATCAGCTCGTTTATCTCGTTATCCGATAATTGCTCAAACCCAATAAGACTGTAAAGGGTTACCTGCGTAGCTGCCGGGTTGGCACCATGTTCATCGAGCCTGGCAGCCCGTGGGAGAATGGTTACATCGAGAGTTTTAACGGTAAGCTGCGGGACGAGTGTCTCAATGGCGAATTGTTCCTCAGTAGAACCGAGGCAAAATATGTGGTAGAGCGTTGGCGCCAGGATTACAATCATCATCGGCCCCATAGCCGTTTGGGCTGGCAGACGCCTGCTTCTTTTGCGGCCTCTTGCAAAAATTACGCCAAGGTGTATAATGAAATTGACCGGTGTATTCCTCCTGGCTTCGCTACGCTACGCCATACGGAATACACCAGGAAGGCATACCCTACGACTCTCATACAAACTGGAACATAAAATGGGGGCAGGTCAACTGTAGGAGAGGCTTCCAGCCTCGATTTTCGTGGCAAGATGCCACTCCTACAAATAATACCACTGAATTAAGGTCAGGAGTTACGCATTTTTAAGTGGTTTTTGCTGTGAAAACAAAGACAATTCATCCGACAACTTACAACCGACGACTGTCATCCTTTTATCGGGACGGGGACGTCCCTCCTACAAATAAAGCCACCGAATTAAGGTCAGGAGTTACGCATTTTCAAGTGGTTTTTGCTGTGAAAACAATAACAATACATCCGACAACTTACAACCGACGACTTTCGTCCTTTTATCGGGACGGGGACGTCCCTCCTACAAATAAAGCCACTGAATTAAGCTCAGGGATTATGCATTTTTAATGCGGAATGGCATGAGAATGTCGATGAATCCCATAGGACATCTCACATTGTGGTTACAATCCAGCGCCAATACCTGAATCACCTACGTGTTTATTCGCTAATTCATGGGTATTGACTGTAGGAGAGGCTTCCAGCCTCGATTTTCGTGGCAAAATCCCACTCCTACAAGGGAGGACTGAATGCTTACAAATAAAATAAAACCCACCAACTGAAGCGCAGCACATTCTATTGATTCGCCCCTGTGCAACTTGAAAAAGCGCTTTATGGCAGGTTCATTATTCAATTGTCTTTCCCATTGAAATATCATGGGATACTATAAATTATTTTAATAAATATGACAGTTAGTCGGCGAATGCAAGATAGGCGGGTATTAATATGCCGACAAATGGTACTATAATTAACACACCAACCCAATTTGGCTTATTACGGGCAACCGCAATATCCATCCAAATTATTATTGCAGCCACAATATTTGCAATGGGTAAAAAGAATAGTATAACCCACCACATTGGCTTACCTGCAATATTTACCATCAAGATAATATTTAAGATTGGAATCCAGGCATACCAAGCATTTTCCGTTTCGGTCTTCTGGGCTATTACCATTAATGTGTAGGCAAAATACGCATAAACAACGGCAAACACTATTAAAGGTATTATCATCGCCATACAACCGGCAGCTCCTCCTCCATCATCCATTTACAGATCCCCCTCCTCTCATTAAAAATTATACAATTACACTCAAATTACTTCGACTAGTCTTTCAGTTTCCCTTTATGTCGTAAATATTTAGCAAATATCAGAATCCAGCTTTTGTCCATATTTCGGGTAGAATCTCCCCCGCCTTGCCCCGTATTGACACATCCATATCATTGGTGATAGGTGTGCTTTTGGGATTTATCTCTATAACTTTTGCTCCCATTTTTTTTGCTATCAAGGGGAGATAAGCTGCGGGTTGAACCATCGCCGACGTACCGATTACAAGGAAAACATCGCATTTCTCCGAGTGCTCCACCGCAAGCTGAATTTTCATGGGATCCGGGGATTCGCCGAACCATACTATATGGGGACGGAGCAAAGCACCACAACTTTCACATTTTGGAAGCGGGTCATCTCCCAATGTAAAGTCGAGAATCGTTCTCCCGACGGTGCATCTCGATTTAAAAAGGTTGCCATGAAGCTCCAGCATCTTTTTACTGCCCGCCCTCCTGTGAAGTCCGTCAACATTCTGAGTTATGAGCAGGAAGTCATCGAAACAATCTTCCATCTTTTCAATTACTTCATGCGCCGGATTGGGTCGGCAACCCAGGACAAGCTTTTGCCTGTATCCATACCATTCCCATACAAGCTCCGGATTTCTATTGAAAGCTTCCGGTGTGGCAAGCTCTTCAGCGCGGTATTTTTTCCACAAACCGCCTTCTCCTCGAAATGTTGGGATATTGCTTTCCGCCGACACGCCCGCACCGGTCAGAACCGCAACTGTTTTCGCCGTTTTCAGTATCTCAACCGCTCTGGTAATTTCATCAACCATTTTATTTCCTCTTATTTCCTCGTTTTAATTATATATTCTGTCATTTCTATATATTCGTCAACGGACAGAGTTTCCCCCCTCCTTTTTGGCTCCATGCCCAGACCTTCCAGTATTTCCTTTGTTCTTTCACTATCGAATCCGGGGATTGATCCGCGCAAGGCCTTTTGCAGTTGCTTTCTTCTTTGCTCAAAAGCGGCGCGAACAATGGTGAAAAATGTCTTCTGAAAATCTCTGCCCCTGTATTTTTCCTGAAGGTCTTTGAATTTTATCGATATCAGTGATGAATCTACTTTTGGCGGAGGAATAAAGACTGAGGGCGGTATATTGAAAAGAATTTTCACATCGGCAAAAAACTGGACAAAAACGGAAATGCGTCCGTATTCTTTTACTCCTGGGGGTGATACTATTCTTTGTGCCACTTCTTTTTGAATGAGAAGGTGAACATCTGTGATATTTTCCCTTCCCTTCTCGATAAGTTTCTCGATGATGGGAGAGGTTATGTTGTATGGAATATTCCCCATAACCCGCCATTTACCGGCCTCACCCTCCATGAATTCGGCAATGTCCCATTTCAGGAAATCTATGAATCGCACTTCTAGGTTTTGGTGTTTTTCGGAAATCAAACGCAGGTTATTTTCGAAGTCCCTGTCTATCTCGAAAGCAATGACCTTCCCTGCCTTTTGGGCAAGAATTTCCGTCAAAAGCCCCGTGCCGGGACCTATTTCTATAATATTGTCATCGGGCTTGATATTGGCGGAATTGACAATTTTCGCCAGCATATTTTTATCGGGAAGCAAATGTTGGCCGCGATATTTTTTAAGATGCATTAGAATTTCTCCATCCGGTTAGTGTTTATTTACCATAGAGAACACAGAGATTTCTATCTTTAAGTTCTTCGTGAACTCCGTGTCTTCGTGGTCTATACAAGTTTTTTCTCCGGTCTCCGTCAAGACCCCCACACTCCCGGTATATTAGTGCTGCAATATTCGCATTTTCCCCTCTTGATATGATTCTGAGTTACCTTTGAGCCTGACCTCTCTATTATCAACTTACTGCATTGGTGGCAATATGTATTACCAGCCTTGTGACCGGGAATTCCGGGAATATATGAATACTTGATTCCAATCTTCTTCGCCATTTTCTGTGCATTTTCAAGAACTGCGATGGGAGTCTCGGGTGTTTTATCTAGCTTAAACGCAGGAATAAACTTAAGAAAATGTATCGGAATAAATTCGCCCAGGTTATTCCTGATCCATTTCAACTGGGTGGATATTACCTCTTCAGAGTCGCTCTTTCCGGGAATTATAAGAATTGCGACTTCCAGCCATCTTTCCTGCTGTTTGATAATTCTCATTGAATTTCCTATGGTCTCAATTACTTTTGGCCTTTTTCCACCTCCATAAAGCTCGGGGTCGAGTCCCTTTAAGCTCACAGTGAAAGCTTCAATGTATTTCGTCCATACCTTCAGGGGGTCCGGATTAATATAGCCGCTTGTGGCGATGCATGTCTTCATCCGCCTTTTATTAGCAAGCTTACCTATGTCCCTGCAATATTCAAAGAAAATGGCAGGCTCCGAGAATCGGAAAGAGAATCCATCGCATTTCTTTTCCCTGGAAAGCCTTATTGCCTGCATGGGCGTAATGTTGTAACTTTTGATCTGGTGGACGGATTTTTGTGAAATTTCCCAGTTTTGACAACTGAGACATGAGAGATTGCATCCGGCTGTTCCCATTGCGAGAGTTTTTATCCCTGGATAATAATGATACAGTGGATTTTGTTCCACCGACTCCACCTCAATTTTGGCCGGGCGAGCATAATTTGTAAGGAACATCTTACCTTTACCGTTGAACCTGACTCCGCAGACGGATTTTATGCCATACGGCAATTTTTCATTAATTGGACAAAGGAGACATTCCACAGAATCGTTTTCCAGAGTGCGATAAAATGAAGCTTCATAAAATCCCCCCGGGCTTCCCCGGGTTATCCCCCTTATTTTATTGCCTGCAAATACGCCGGAGCCATTGAGCATGGTGGTTCCAAGTCCCAGAAAACATCCCGCCCCTGCGGCAAACGCATAGTTAATAAATTCCTTTCGGGTTATGCTCATAACAAGCTCCTTCTTAATTAAGTATTTTTGTTCTTCAGTATATTTGATTATCGGAATTCATAAAATTTCCTTATTATATTGTATGATGGATTTTTTATTCACCACAGAGGACATAGAGAGAGCAAAGTTAACCCACGACTGAGGACTGACCATCGGGACGGGGACGTCCCTCCTACAGACAATACCCATGAATTAATGAATTAAACACGTGGGTGATGCAGGTGTCGGCACCGGGTCATAATTGTAGGAGGGGTTTCCTAACCCCGATTTCCAATGGTTTCCTGATTCCGATAATATCGTTAACCGACCGCCGTTGTTCACCATGGTTTAATGTCATTTAATATTGCCTGTGTCGCCTTTAGGAAAAGGCTCCTACTCCTGACCTTAATTCAGTGGTATTGCTCCCACAGATCTCACTTCTGACATCTGTTATCCATTATCCTTTTTCCTTATTTCCTTATTCCTGCAATGCCTTTGAGATAAATTCTTCAATCCTCTTTCTGTCGTGGACAAGGGGGTTTGAAATCAAAGCGTTTATTGCCTTTTCTTCACTCCTGTTTAACGAAGCTTCCACCGTCAAATTTTCATATATCTTCACTCTTTTTACAAGGTCGTAAATCCAGGGCAAAATAAGATTCTTGTCGGGATATAAAGGCTCAAAAAATTGTCCGGATATTGCACCTTTCTCTCCCGGAACGAGCTTTACCGGTATCTCGCAAAACTCATCGGATTTCACAAAAAAATCGTCACGATCAGGTACATTCAAAACATGCACAGGTGAATTCTTTAATTGGCCACAGGAATCCCCCCGATTCGAAGAAGACTTCAGTCCCTCCACGAACCTAATTTTGCAAAGATCCTTTATCAACTTGACCGCAAGCCTGGAGTAGTCCGCCCCTCCTCTTTTTGACAATTCCCCGGGAAGAGACGGCGGGTTGTCCTGTGCATACTCTCCCCTGTCAATCAAATCCGTTTCTTTTTTATATATATCAAGAAGATTTCTTTCTATTTTCATGACCTGTTCGCCGCGTGTGGGAGC
This sequence comes from Vulcanimicrobiota bacterium, assembly GCA_021107945.1. Classification (GTDB taxonomy): domain Bacteria; phylum Vulcanimicrobiota; class JAJTBE01; order JAJTBE01; family JAJTBE01; genus JAIORV01. Next base: position 123,264 of record JAIORV010000023.1, read on the forward strand.
TTTTGACAATTCCTCTATCACTTTTCCCGTTTCGGTAAAATAACGAAGATACGGCGACGGGATTGTTCGTGTGAGCTTGACATATTCCTTATTCACCGGGAAGTATGGCGAAGGGTCAAAATCATCCGATGTTATGATATCAAGCACTTCTTCCATGATGGATCTACCCTCAAGTTCTATATCGAAAACCCAGGAGAGATGGTTGAGGCCTCCCCAGGACAGGAAAAGGTTGTATCCTGACTCTGGATCTTCTTCTTTATTGCCGATCTCACTTGTTTTTCCATCCACGTTTTTCTTGAACAGGTCCGGGGCATATTTCTGGATAATCGCCCTTATATTTGTCTCAAGGAATATGGGTACATTGCAAAGCCCGACCATGTTTTTCTTGCCGGTGTTCTGATAGATTGCTGTCGAGATGATCCCGGCCGGGTTTGTGAAATTGATGAGGAAGGCGTTCGGTGATATAGCTTGTATTCTGTTAACGATATCAATCATCACGGGGATTGTTCGGAAAGCTTTCAGGAAACCCACCGCTCCTGTTGTTTCCTGTCCCAGCCACCCCATATTCATGGCGAGTTTTTCATCTTCCGCCCTTTTCCGGTTCCCGCCGACTCTGATCTGTGTAACCACAAAATCAGATCCGGCAAGTGACTCGTCAAGATCGGTTGTTTTTACAATATTTATCGATGGATTTAATACATCAGAAAGTGCCCGGCAGTAATCGCCCACAATGTTGAGTCTTTCAGCATCAATGTCCTCAAGGACAATCGTTTTTACCGGCGAATCCTTCCATTTAAGAATTCCATAAACAAGCTCCGGGGTATATGTGGAGCCGCCGCCTATAATAGTTATTTTCATTATTCACACCTCTAAAAATCCTGTAATTTTTGGCTCGCCATACGTGGCAGGACCTGTTATTACAAAAATATTATCCCCCACTCTGCATTTTCCCTCTCCATGTGTATGCCCGCACAGCACGGTAATTTTCTTGTCCGGGTGCTTTTCCATAATTTCAACCAGCGCCTCCCCCACGGCTTTACATGAAAAATGGGGAAGGTGTCCGTTCTCGGATACTTCGCCTTCATGCCATGTCGCTTCTTTAAAAGGCGGAACATGGAGCAGCACAATTACCTCATCAAACTTTGAAAGCGCAAGAGGCAGGTATTTCCTGAAATAATCCGCTGACATATCCCCCAGGCGATTCATTAACTTGAACCTTTTATTTTTATTCAATCCCACATATTCGCCTATCAGCATATAGTCGTTGAGCATGATATCCGAGTCAAAATAATTTCCAACCCTGCCGTCAGCCCAGCATCCATGCCCCACAAGCCCGGTTTTTTCAGATAATTTATACACATGAGGCCTTAAAGATTTCAACTGGTCGGGAATCATTTCTCTTTCCGATTTTTTCTCAGACAGGTATTGGGTGGGAGGTCTGAAGACCTCCGCTACCGGGGAATTTTTATCGGACAGATTAAAATCAAACCCCATTCCCAGGTAAAAAAGGTTCTCGAAATCAAGAACCCATTTCTCAATCTCCCGGGACATTTTCGTTATAGAGCTATAATAGAAATCGTGATTACCCAGAACAAAGAAAACAGGCCTGGAAATGAGACCGTTCAGGAAATGCAGGTATTTCTTCAGGTTATTTGCCTGAGCAATATCCCCCGCGATTAAAAGAAAATCAAAGTCCTGACTCTCTATACTTTTGAAAAATCTTATTACTCTCCCGTCATCAAGGAAATTCAAGTGTATGTCATTTGTCCATGCAATTCTTGTCATGTTTTTATTCACCGCAAAGACCACAAAGACCACAGAGGACAGATTTCCGGTCTCCCACTCCCAGCTTCCGACATCCACTGCTTATTCTTTGCGTTCCTTGCTTCTTTGCGGTTTATTTTAAATCCCTCCTAATAGAATTACAAGCATTCCAGTGATCTGAATATTTATATTTTCATCATGTTTCATCAATCCGGAATAACTGCACATAATCGAGTCCGAAGTTGAATGAGTTATCGGGATCCCCCCGGTGAATCTCATCAACAAACACAAGCGGAGGCGAATCCTTGACGTTCTTGTATGGAAAGAATGCTGAAATTGTAGGTTCCAATACATCTTCAAGGCAATCGGGAATTTTGAGATATGGAATCGCTACATAATCCCCAAGCCTGGCCAATTGATAATATGAGAGTTTGTTAAATAGTCCCGGTTTATGCTCCGGCGTAAGAACGGATAATTTTTCTTTCAATGTATCATCTGCCCCGATAATGATTTTCGGTAATGTGCTCTCTCTGTCAATGATAAGATCCGACCTGACATAATCAAACAAATCTTTTTCGCTGACCCGGTATGTGTTCGCCTCAACATAGTCATATAAATCCAGACCCTTAAAACAGTTTCTGAAAGCTGTCTTGCAAGTGAACGACCTGTATTCTTCCAGCACACATCCCTTTCCCGGAATAAGCATAAAGCAATCGGAAATAACTTTTCCCACCATATCCAGCGGATCCTTTTTTAATATTTTCGTATTATAGTCATTAATCTCCCTGTCAATTCTCATGTAAGCTTTCACAATTGCCTTGAATGCGAATTTATTTCTTTTGATATATGGGAAAAGTCCCTTTCCAAAACCTTTTCTTTCAAGATGTAAAAGCGATTTGTGGATGTTTCTGAAAAACCTTCTCCTGAAATCCCTGTGCAAAATGAGCCCCTTTTTCAGGATGATAAGATCTTCTTCCATGAGATTTGAGCAAAGAGAAAACTCAGCGCTTATTGGTGAAGTATTATAAGAACAACACATTCCCCCACAGCGGCTACATATGCAGGCATAGTATTCCGCCATTTTCACGGCAATGGGATTGGGGACAAATAAATGTGAAAAATCTCTTAAAGTCTCTTTCTTTTTAGAAGTTGATTTGTTCATAATTGTAATTATCGTTGCTACTATCTACTTGTTTTTTCAACGCAGAAGCCAGCCCTGAACTTGTTTCAGGGGGCGCAGATAACGCAGAGTTTTTAGTGCCTTTCATTGCTTTTGACAATCATTCTTTCGCTCATATGGTAGATTTGAATGCGAAATAGTATGAAAATTTGTGAAATCAAGATACGGAAATTCCCCTTAAAAAGAACAATTATTCAGTCATAAATCTACTATGGGGTTCAAGAAACTGGCGGTCTTGATCTTGAGTTCTACTCCAGTGGAACATGCCCTTTCTTCTTGAGAAAAGAAGTGCAAACTTCCCGGCGGCAATTGATCTATATATGCAAACGGCAGGAAATATCTATATCGTGAATAAACTTGACACAAAATTCACAAAATCACAACAGGAGGCATTTATTCATTGAAAAGAAATATCGCAGTAATAATTTTAGCAATAATTATCGTAACATTATGTGTAACCGTCGCAACGGCACAGACCAGGTACAAGGCGCCCTCAAAAGAAGTTATAGACATCCTGAAAGCTCCGCCTCCGCCGGTTGTCAGGATATGCCCCGCTCGCAAGATGATGATGCTCGTATCATACGACTTCTACCCTCCCCTTGAATTCATAGCGGAGCCATATCTGAAGCTTGCGGGATTGAGGATTAACCCTGATACAAATGCAAAAAGAAGAACATATCGGTTTAATGATATTGATATAATCAACCTGAAAAACAGGAAGAAAATTAGAATTCAGATTCCTCCGGGTCCCGGAATCACTCTCCCCCGGTGGTCAAATGACGGAAAATTCATTGCATTCGGCAGATATTTTAAAAACGGTATCGAGATATGGATTGCCGACCCAAAGACAGGCAAGTCAAGGAATCTTTCAAATATTCGCCTGAATTACACCACCGACGCACCGTTTCAATGGACGCCTGATAACAGCCACCTGCTTGTGAAAATCATACCCAAAACCCGTGGCAATGCACCCAAAAAATCAAATATCCCGTCGGGTCCCATCATCGAGGACACATCGGGAAAAGTATCACAAATGGTGACATATCAGGATCTCCTGGAGACAAATTATGATAACGAATTATTTGAATACTACTGCACATCGCAGATTGCCCTCCTGAATATTAAAACAGGGGAAATAAAGAAAATTGGGAAACCTGGAATCTTTCTTGAAACAAACATCTCACCCGACGGTAAATATATTTTTGTAACAAAGCTGATGAAGCCATATTCGCATCGGGTTCCATATTATTATTTTCCAAGATCGAAAGAAATATGGGATTTAAATGGAAAATCGGTAGCGACAATCGCAAAACTCCCGGCATCTGAGGAAGTGCCAAGGCACGGAGTTACAGCGGGTCCGAGAAATATCACATGGCAGCCCCTTTACAATGCCAAGCTTATATGGACGGATGCCCTTGACGGAGGCGACCCCACAAAAAAAGTCCCGTTTCATGACAGTGTGGTGACATTAAACGCGCCTTTTGACGGCAAGCCGTTGGAAGTACTCAAAGTAAGACAGAGATTCGCCGGTTTCGATTGGCTCTCTGAGAAAAACCAGGTTTTAATAAGTGATTATGAGCGTAAAAAAGAGTGGATAACAACGAGGCTCTATGATCTCCAGGATCCGGCAAAGACGGAAAAAACCATATTTAATCTCAGCGTGGATGACGATTACAACGCTCCGGGACGAGTCGTCATGGAGAGAAGGACTAACGGCGATGTAACTGCATTGCAGGACGGCGAATGGATATACCTGTCGGGGAAGGGTGCAACCAAAAAGGGAGACCGCCCGTTCCTGAATAAAATGAGTCTGAAAACATTAAAAAGAGATAAAATATTCAGGTGCAAGGACGACTGCTATGAAAGCTTTATTTCGTTTGTCGGGAATTCGAGAGAGAATATAGTTGTAAAGTATGAAACCGGAGAAAATCCCCCGAATTTCTATCTGAGAAACCTGAAAACCGGAAAAACAATTGCTCTCACCCATTTCAAAGATCCCGCTCCCCACTTGAGCAAAGTTAAAAAGGAAATAATAAGATACAAGAGGGAAGACGGCGTACCGCTGTTTGGGATTTTGTATCTGCCCCCGGGCTATATAAAGGGAGATAAGCTTCCCCTTATTATGTGGGCTTACCCCACGGAATACACCGATCCGAAAACTGCCGGGCAGATCAGAGGCTCCACAAACAAGTACACCCGATATTACGGATGCTCGCCCCGGTTCTTCCTTACGCGGGGATATGCGGTTTTGCAGGCCGCCATGCCTGTTGTGGGAGATCCCGACACGGTTAACAATACATTTATAAAACAGATAGTTGCAAACGCAAAGGCGGCGATTGATTGCCTGGACAAGATGGGGATAATTGATCCCAAAAGGGTCTTAATAGGCGGCCACAGTTACGGAGCGTTTATGGCGGCGCATCTCCTCGGGAATTCAGACCTGTTCAGGGCGGGGATAGCAAGAAGCGGCGCATACAACAGAACACTAACACCATTCGGGTTCCAGTGTGAAAGACGCACATTATGGGAGGCGCCGGAATTCTATCTAAAAATCTCCCCCATCACCCATGCCCACAAAATCAAGGAGCCTATGCTGATTATTCACGGCAGGGATGACAATAACCCGGGAACATACCTGATACAATCAAGGCGCATGTTCCAGGCGATAAAAGGAAACGGAGGCACGGCAAGACTTGTCATCCTGCCCCTTGAAGGTCATTCATACAGCGCAATTGAATCAAATCTGCATGTACTTGCAGAAATGTTCGAATGGGCAGATAAGTATATGGGAGAGGAGAAAGCTGAGGTGAAAAAATAGTTGTAATTCACCACAGAGGACGCAGGGGTTTTATTTCTTTAACAGGCTCCTTTGTTGATCAATAATCATCTAAACCCCATATAACTCCCATATCCGTTATTGAGGGATCATCATATCGCTTCATTGTGGCTACCCAACCCGGAATCCCCTTTTTTATTGTTTCTTTAAGATGATTAAGATCGTCCTTTTCGATCATTTCCTTTTCCAACATAAATGTATAGAATTTCTTCAAGCTCGATGCATTGCTTTTTATTTGCGCCGGACTTGACCACATCGCTTTTTTTATAAACCAATATCCAAGGAACATACTTACTTCATTTGCACCATCTTTTGCTTCAATCACATCTTCATATAGCAAATATTCATTAATGTAGAAATCAATATTAGATATATGTTTGTCTATTGTTTTATCCTTAAAATTTTTCTTTCGAAGCCATGTCTCAAAACCATCCAGAATTTTTTCATTTTCCTCTCTGGTTCTTTCACATTCTTTTTCCCATTCCTCATAATCATCCATCTTGATTTTCCTCCCTCAGGCTATTTTAATCCCAAATATTTTCTAATATGTTTTGCGAGCTTATTATCAATTTCCGTATGTCTTGGAACAGGTTGTTTCCTACCGTTGGCGGGATTTACATAAAGGTCGTGATTGGCTCCACTCCTCTGGAAAACACAACCGTCTTTTATAAGTCGGCGAACAAATTCTTTCCTCTTCATATAGCTATTTCTTTCATTTGATGTTCTTCCGGAACCTCATCCATAGCCATCAAGAGATAAGCATCCCTGATATTTTCCTCCAACTCCTCGACAGTCTTCCCCTGTGTCATAATTTCCGGGTGCTCAAGAAGTTTACCCAGCCAAAATTCGCCCGACTTCCAGTAAATCATTTTCATCTTTGTTTTCATGGCCATTCTCCTCCCATTTCATGTATAAATTCACATGTCCTGACGTTTGATCTCACCTGCCACCATAGATCATAGCGAAATAGCGGTCAAGTGAATGGGCTTGTTATGCGGTTGCTTTTTCTATTTGCTGATAAGATATATTCGGAAGTTGAGCCGTTGTTTTTGCATGCTCAATCGTCATGCTTACCAGGTTACCTTTTTTATCCAAATCAATATAAACATTCTCAGATATCTCTCGGGTTTCTTCAACTAAATTATCGTTAAATTCCACCAGCGCAGTGTCTGTGTCGAAAAAATATTTTATTTTCATCAGCTATTCCTCCTTGAAATTTCTATCGAAAAAAGCATTATGGACGGTCTCGCCGTCTTCAAGCAGGATAACCCGCAGGTATTTTCTTTGGAATTCTCACGCAAACTTCATTCCATGGAAACACTGCATCTGGATTTCGACGACAAACCTCCAAACTTTGGTCAATTATTTTTTTCTTGATTGGTCAGATCGATAGCATCTGCCTGAGTCGCAATTGTGTCCCAAATTTCCTCTACCTATAGGATCCTCTCCGGGATAGAGAGACTCAATGTCTCCGTGGCATTTATTTTTAATCTTTTCCTCCTTTCATCTGATGGCCAACGACAAAGATCACCTTCCGATGTGTATCGAAGTTGGCCCGGTTAAGTGCCCGTACTAGTTATCGCCCTTTTTCCCTTTCAGAGATATCCCTACAATGCTGTCCCCATCCTTTCCCTTGGCAAGCCTCAACGCTATTGTAGATTCTCTCAAAGTTCTACCATACCCTATACTGCTACAAAGACCAGTCTTTTCCTTATAAGTTTCCTGTAATTTTCTGAGAAGGAGGGGCAAGTACTGTGCTTTAAATAGAATATTGTCACCTTCTGCGAAGAGAACCGAAGTATTATCTTGCGTATTTTTGCAAATAAGCTTCCTCATCAATTTAATAGCATTAAATATTGACTGACTTCTCTTTATAACTTCGCTCTCACTTTGGTCTGACTTGACGAAAGCTACTTCTAAGTAATCTCCTGTAGCATCTCCATCAAACCCAAAATAGAAGATGGTCTGGGGAATCATTTTTGGAGGGTCTATGACTTGAACTTCTAACAGTTTGCCATCTTGGTCACAGAATGCAGTCAGCGTTTTGACTGCAAATTGCAGAAAAGATAGTGACAACTGAGAAGAAAGTTGCGTTTGAATGGCGAACATCTCTCTGCTACGGCATGATCCGATGTTAGGGTGTACGTTATCATTACGTACTTCTGTTATTAACTTCGTTAGATGATTCAGGATTTTTTCGTTAATGAAATACTTGGCGTTGCTGGAAAAATGGTCTCTTATTTGTTCCAATTTAATTCCAAGGGGTTTTTTCTCTATGTCTGCTTTTATGATAATATTGAGGATTATATTGGCAATCTCTTCGACACCAGCGGAAAAAGAAAATAACGAATGGCGATAATTGTATAATTCTCCTGTGACTTCCCCCATAAGTCGAGAGTTTGTCCCTGACAACATAGAAGCACGCAAATGCTCTACATCAAAACTGGAGGGTAGCACATGTGTTAAAGTCTGAATAAGCTCATCGATAATCTGGCGATGTCGAAGTATCTCAGTGTAGTTTAATCGTCCAAAAGTGTCAAACTCACAAATGGGGGGGAATTTACGATACTGGCTTTTTACACCTCTACTTTCCAGTTCGTGATAGAAAAGGCCTGTCTGTTCTCTTCTGGTCTCAAAGTCATCAGAGAACTGAATTTCAAGAGAGTACACTTGGTCAATGTCGAGCACATAGGCGAAAACAGCCAGAATAGTCTTTAGGGATGAGATGCCTCCAGTTAAATCAATGTAATGAATGACATTATCAAGGGGATTAACTATTGTACGTAGTTGCTCTATCAGATCCTTGAAACGATCGACATTTGAGTCTTCTATCTCTGCAACGTAATAAACTAAACTATTCGTGGGAATTCTATAATAACCAAGTGCTTCTTTCCATTTTTCCTCGGACTTTACAAGGGCCTCTAGTGATTGCTGAGTATGGAAAATATACACCTGCTTGAAACAAAGATTCTCATCCGATGTGTTCTCTCTTGCTTTAATCGTTGCTCGAATAATCGCATTTATCATAGCAGGTACTCTTGTGTTACCTGCTAATATTAGTTTTAATGATTCTTTAGAAGCACTCATTTCTCTTCTCTCTCTCAAAATGCCCCCTTGGCTGGCGAAAACGCGCAGACATAGGTTCAGGCGGTGTTTTGCTTTAAAATATTCTTGTTTAGTTCCAGTGTATATGACAATATTGTGCGGATGTCCATTCTCTTGGAAGCTTTGAGAATTTCTATGCCGATTAATTTGCCGTCAGGAGTCGTATCTATGTTAACTCCTTCTGATATTTCCATGACTCCGTCCGGAGTTTTATCACCTAACTTCAGATATAAAGCATCTACTTCATCATCGTAATATACTTTCATTTTTTTATTCCTTTCTTAAAAGGATAATTCGTGATCACTGTTACAATCTCTTCTTTAACAGTGATAATCATTTTTACTGGAAATTTTAATCCGGGAAAGTCCTTGACAATCTCATGTTCTCCTTCACTCAACTGCAGGTATTTCAATGTTTCCGCTATGGTTGCTTCCGGTATTTTATAAAGCTTGGCTCTCCTTTTTGCATGACGTGAGAATTTTACAATCATAATCGTTTCACCTAAATATTATTTTTACCGCCTTTTCGATAGAAAATTCTATTCAAAGTCCTTCAATTCATCTTTTGATTATTTCCGGAATTAGATAAGAGTACCATACAACATTTAGCCCCAAGGGCTCTTCATCAACTAAGTGCTGGGCAGAATGCATCCCAAAGAGTTTATAGGCTTCCTTTGATCCAATTTCTTTTAATAGCGTGTGGTGTGAGTTTACAACAGGACTACCACTTGTGCCAGGATGAAGATTTGCATCCACCAGAAAATAAGGCTTATCACGAAAACCAACTCCATATTGCGAAGCAATCATTGCTTTTCTATAAACGGGGAGATTGTGGAAGTGGTCAGAAAAGCCAAGTGGATATCCAACAACCACGACATCGCCAAATGGATTAATATCGGGAATTTCAGTGAGCCTTTCAGAAAAGGTTATTATTGAAGAATTGATAAAAGCTTCATAGTTTTTCCCGGACAGAGCGCGTCTTGTCATAGGTATGGCCACTACATCACACAATAACTTTGAATATGCTGGATGTTCTAGCCAAAGAGGATTCTTCTGATCGTCATACAAACTCAGTGTTATAGCATTATTGTTAGTCAAATCCTGTCTGTTTGCGTGGAGTAATATTCGAAAATGTTCTGGATGATATCCTTGATTTTCATCAATAACTACGTGTCGATTCGTTACTAAGTACTCAACACTGTCTATCTTAAAGAAAAAACCGGTAGCTGTTGCCAAGTGTTTGCCTGATTCAATGGCCTCGATACGGGTTGTTGTAAAGTTGATATCAGATATGTTCATAAAGTTCCTTTATCTCCTTTGGACCTGGCATAGGTTCATTTGTGTAATGCGGAGAGATTACTTTTATTGAATTATTTCCTCCGCTTGTTGTATTTTGGCTTACTTCGAGAAATGTCAAAGCATGTTGACTATCCATGTGAATATCTTCTCATATAAAATTTCTAAAAAAGACAATCCGGACTTCAGCAATCTTGAAAATGACTCCTTAGAGATCATTCAGGGAATATGGAGTTTGTTCGTCCTCCATCCCTCGCATTGAAGAAGATAGGGAAAGGTCAGCCCAATCCTTTGTCTCTTGTTTTTCCACCTTTGAGCGAAGGTATTCCACAAAATCAAGAACTTCTGCCTGTTTGGATTTTGGCAATGCTTGTACTTGTTTAACAATTCTCTCTGCTAAACTCATAATTATTCCCCCATTAATATTTTGCCATTATTTGCAAGTCGTATCCAATATTACACGCCTATTAGCCGGATAGCCAGCTTTTAGGTTTATGGTTTTTCCAATTATGGAGTAAATGGATCATTGACCATATTTTTGAGAGTTTTTTCAATCTCTCTCCTGAATTCAGAATATACTTCCGGGATATTGCTCATTAAGGGTTTTAATTTCTCCTCATTCAGAAAAAAACCATAAGAATGTGTAAAAAAATGTCGGAAGAACAGATATTTGCCAATTTTATCCGCCATTTCCCTTGTTATTAAATTATGTTTAACTGATGTGTTCAATAAATCCTTATGCCAGGTCGGTGTATCCATTAATGTTATTTCCTTGTGTTTTAACAATTGTTTCAAGATATTTTCCATCCCGGTATATATATTTTGAAGATATGCCCCAATTCCCACAAGAACCACAAGCTCCTTATCAGGCCTGTCTTTCACTTTCTCTAATTCAGCCAACACCTTGTTGATATTTTCTATCTCAGCTTGAATCTTTTCTTTAATGCTAGCCATATAATACTACTCCGTCTTTTTCTATCAGCCTGTTGAATAAACAATCTTCATTCAGATCGATAATATCCACCGGTTTGGACAAATCCCGATATAATTCCCAGCAAAAACTAAAAAATAATTCGGGAGCAACTCCCCTCACTCCTATGTCTATATCTCTTGAATCACATTTATCTTTAGAAGAGCCAAAGAGAATAACTTTTGTCAGTTCGTATTTCTTCGCGTATGTTAATACAACATTCAAGTCTTCTTGAGATATCATTATTTATTATATCTCCTCCATTAAAGCATCCCATAAAGCATCCCATAATTTTGACAGGACTGGGAAACAATTCATAAAACCATCTAAATTCCCGACCTAATTTCCCTTCTCCACTTCCTCCTCTTTTGGATCCAGGATGTCCGTCAGTTTTCCGTTTACCTGTTCTATGGAGCCGTTGCCGTTTATCTCTTTGTAAAGTCCCTTGTTTTTAAAATAATTTATAACGGGAATTGTCTCGTTATGATAGACCCCGAACCTATGCTTGATTGTCTCTGGTTTGTCGTCGGCTCTCTGTCTCAATTTAAGCCCGTCGTGATCGCATATTCCCGGTTTTTTCGGCGGGCTGTTCTTCAAATCGTATGAATGGCCTTTTGGGCATACACGCCGGTATTTAAGTCTCTCTATAACCGTATCAGGCTTTACCCTTATTCCAATCAGGTTGAAGTTCTTTATTTCCAGCTCTTTCATTACTCCCTCGAAGTTTTTTGTGTCTTCCATTCTGCGGGGGTAGCCGTCCAGGAGGAATCCATTCTTGCAATCCGGATTTGAAAGCCTGTTTTTGACTATCGCAGCAACGAGGTTGGAAGGAGCAAGGTCGCCTCTTTTCACATATGGTTCTGCAAGGAGCCCATAAGTTGTCTTATCGGCAATTTCTTTTCTTAATAGCTTGCCCACGGAGATGTGAGGAATACCGTAGCGTGCGGCGAGAAGCCTGCCTTGCGTGCTTTTACCTGCGCCGGGTGAGCCGGTCAGCCCGATAAACATATTATGAACGGGAATTGTCTCTTTTTTGTCCTCAACCTTTTCTGCCTTGCCGGTCATCTTTATATTTGGAATCAAGCCCGGGTCTTCTTGTTGAGCTGATTTCACGGTCTTGTCCGAGATATTCCCCAGACCTGACAGATCCCCCTGTTCACATCTTGCCTTCAACTTGTCCAGGCGCGGCTTTTGAGAAGATAAAAAATACATATGATGATCTACCTTGATTTCCATTTGTATGCACCTCGTTTTTTAATATAATCAAAACCAACCGGAATTTCCTTTTTAAGAGCCTGCTTCCAGTGAGTTGAATTACTACAATCATTATAACATGCTTTTATGTTAGTGAATATTAAAAAAATGTAAAATTCCGATGAATATTTATATTCCCCCGTAATGATGAGGTAAACCACTGAAGTGGTTAGGACGCTGTAGCGATGGGGTTTACGCTCAATTCACCACAATAAATTGTGGTGTTGTCTTAAATACCTTAAAACACCTGTTATTACCTTAATGCACCTGGTATCACCTTAAGGTGCTTGAAATTAATTCTATTACTTCTCAATTAATTCACATGTGCGAAATGTGAGAATTTAGCTTTATTCGGGGAAGAAACTTCAAACAATTGTAGGAGAGGCTTCCAGCCTCGATGGCAACGAAAAAATGCCACCCTCACAAATAATACTTATAACAGGACTTACGCATTTCCAAGAAAGAAAAGCATGAAACTGTCATCCTGAGCGGAATACGATCTTTTAATTTACTGGATAAGCCTTGGCAGGAATGGATTTTACTTACTTCCGATGTGTCCCACAGCGAAGGATCTCCTCCAGGCAATTATTCAAGAGATTCTTCGCTATGTAAATCTCCGTAGATCAAGAAAATCCCGTCTTTGAGGAAGTCATTGGATTAAAGCAATTCTTTCCTGTATCGCTCAGAATGACAATTGCGTAAGTCCTGTTATAATACTTACATCTTGAGATTCTACCCCAATGAAGGATTTTTATGACAGCAAGGAGTATTTCATAAATAGGTTCTTATTGCGGTTTCTGTAATTATAAACTCTGCGCCCTCTGCGCCCTCTGCTGTGAGAAATTACGATTTCAAAAGGATCAATATTTCGATGAATGATAAATCTATCCAGGACAGAATGGCAAAAAAACGTAATTATTATGTTAACGATTTTATTAATTTCCTTGCCATAGAAAGGAACCTTTCAAAAAGAACGCTGAAGGAATATGGGCATGACCTGAAAATATTTTTTGAATATTTCGCTCCATATCTTGACGAGGAATTGACACTATCCACAATTGACGAGAGAACAATCAGGGAATTTTTAACTTTCCTTCGTATGAATAAAAATTATACCCCCAGTGCATTGAACAGAAAAATATCGACTTTGAAAGCATATTTCAAATTTATCGAGGATGAGGGGTATCTCGAAAAATCTCCCATGAATCGTGTTAAAACGGTGAAAATGGGGAAACATATTCCCAAGGTTTTTTCGCAAAATGAAGTGAGCGATATTCTGGATGCTCCAGAAAAAGAGACAAAATTAAAATCTGGGAATAAAGAAAAAAGAAGCTATAAACTACCTTTTGACCCTAAAGTAAGAGATAAAGCTATACTTGAGCTGTTCTATGCAACAGGAATGCGAATTGCCGAGTTGTCGGGACTTAATGTCAATGGTCTGGATTTTGATAAAAAAATGATAAAAGTAACCGGAAAGGGCAATAAACAAAGGATGGTCTTGATGAATGATACCACCGCCGAGGCATTGAATGACTACCTGACGGCCCGCCCCCGGACATCCTCCCCCGCCCTTTTCCTGAATCGAAACCTGAGGAGGCTTTCTATCAGGGGGATTCAGAAAATGTTCAAGAAATACCTATTGAAATCCGGCATATCAAAAGAAGGATCACCCCACACAATGCGCCATTCATTCGCCACCCACCTTCTCGAAGGCGGCGCGGACCTCGTATCAATAAAAGAGCTTTTAGGACACGAAAACCTCTCCACCACTCAAATTTACGTCAACATTGCAATGCAGAGGATAAAGAAAGTATATGAAGAAAGCCACCCGAGGAAGTAGGAAATAGGAGATGGGTATAACGAAAGTGATTATTCACCGCAGAGGTCGCGGAGGGCGCAGAGGTTTTTATTGTTGTGTTATCCTGAGCGGAAAACGATCACTTCCGCTGTCATCCTGAGCGGAATAGGATCTTTTAATTTACTGGATAAGCCTTGGCAGGAACGGATTTACCTTTCCTCCGAAGTCTTTCACAGCGAAGGATCTCGTCAAAACAACCCCAGGCACATGGAGATTCTTCGCTATGTGAATCTCCGTAGATCAAGAAAATCCCGTCTTTAAGAAAATCATCGGAGTAAAGCAATCCTTTCTTGTATCGCTCAGAATGACAGTTTGCACTCCTTTTTTCTATAAGAGAGGGCATATCCCGTTGGAATAGAACAATAAATCAAGATTGCAAGGTCATTGTGATGTAAGTATAACAAAATAACATTCACATACCTACAGTATAAAAAGAGACATGGAACTTGTTTCATATTACGATTTCTGGTAGAATTTCAATCGGGGAATAATTACCGGGAGCATGATTTTATATGTATAATAAGATAAATGATCAACAAGAAAAGACCGGTTCAGGCGACGAAAGGGCCGGGAAGGCTCGAACCGTTCAGATCGATGGGGTCACATTGCATCTCTCCCATCCTGATGACGTGCCTATGAAATGGGTGGGTTTGCCCGAGTTGAAACAGCAGTTGCTTGCATCCTGGATTGTCCTTGACAAGGAGGACTATCCACTGAATCCCAGGCTGTTGGGGAAACCTGGTGTTGGGAAAACAACCCTGGCATATTCCACGGCAAGAGAGCTTGGGAAGGAAGTCTATATTTTCCAGGCTACAATGGACACGAGACCCGAGGATCTGCTTGTAACGCCTGTAATAGACTCCAACCAGGCGATAAAATATGTTGCAAGTCCCGTTGTTACGGCGATGATCAGGGGTGGCGTGATAATTCTTGACGAGGGAAACCGGATGAGTGAGAAGTCATGGGCGTCCCTGGCGCCGCTTCTCGACAACCGCAGGTATATCGAGTCCATTGTTGCGGGAATAAAGATTAAAGCTCATCCCGATTTCAGGTTTGTAGCTA
Source organism: Vulcanimicrobiota bacterium (assembly GCA_021107945.1). Classification (GTDB taxonomy): domain Bacteria; phylum Vulcanimicrobiota; class JAJTBE01; order JAJTBE01; family JAJTBE01; genus JAIORV01. Next base: position 138,588 of record JAIORV010000023.1, read on the forward strand.
CCATGAACGATGATGCTTCAACATTCGAGATTCCCGAATATATCCACTCAAGGCTCCAGCCCCAGATATACATCGACTTCCCTGAAAGGGATGACGAATTATTGATACTCAAGGAAAACCTCCCGTTTTTGGAGATCAAGATTCTTGAATATGTCGTTGATTTCTTACAGAAAGCTCACAGGAAAGATGAAAGATATACCGTGAGGGATGGAATAAATATTGCCAGATACGCCGGCAAGCTTATGAAATCCAGAAAACTGCCGCAGAAAGTTGCCCTCAGAAGAGCAACATTACAGATCCTGGGAGATGAGGCGAGCATATATGCGCCCCTTTGAGCCATATTTTGTTCAGAAAAACGGACTTTTCGCTATTCCCGTATGTCATTACAGGATGGAGTTCGCCTTATATGTCAAAAGCGCATTTGATGAGATAAAACCGGATTGCGTAGCCGTCGAGCTTCCTTCAACCCTGGACTGGCATATCAAAAAGGCGGTAGAGAGATTCCCGTACATTTCCCTTATTTTCTATCAAAATGGGAAGGGAGATTATATTTATTTTCCCATAGAGCCTTCCGATCCATTATGCGAGGGTGTGAGATCGGGATTAGAGAATAACATTCCCGTTCACTGTATTGATCTTGATATGGATGATTATCCGCTGATATTTGATCCCATGCCGGATTCATATGCAGTAAAAAGGATCGGACTGAAAACTTACCATCAATTGTATGAAGAAGTGGTTGATTCAGGGGAAAAAGACAGGATCATCACTCCTCATGACAAAAGACGCGAATCCGCCATGGCATATCACCTTCAAAAACTCATGTCATCTCATAAAAAAGTATTGTTTATTTGTGGCATGACTCATTTAAAGGGTGTTATGGAAGAGATAACACAACCGCAGGCGCGACCCCTGGGCAAGGTGCTAAGAAAGGATCTGCGGATATTCAATCCCGATCCTGATTCAATAAGAGAGATTACGGGAGAAATTCCGTTTGTCATGTCTCTTTACGAGATGTCCAGAGGAAAACATCAAGTTGAGAAGGAGATTGCCGATACCGCTATGGGTTCTTCGGGTGCAACGGAGGAATCGTTAGACACGCCTGTTTCTGAAGGACCGAAAGTCATTTCACTTGCAGAGAGAAGGCAGGCAAGAGAAGAGAAAAAAACAGGCGTCGTAAAAAATGAAAATGAATATGATACACCGGCGAACACTTTCGAATGGGAGGCAGTGGGATTTAGCAAGGATTCTTCTTCTTTGCAAAAACAATCGCAGGAACAAAGCATATTTCAAAACTTTATGAAAAAACTCTTTGGCAAGCTCCTTCAGAAGACCGAAATTCAGACGGAATGGAAACCATTTGATCCGATCGAGGAAAAAAGACATTTCGATGAATGGATGCTGAAGATAAAAGATAATCCTTATATCAAACGGGAAAAAGCACATAAATTCAGAACAAGCGGGGATCGCAGAAACGAGTTATTAAGATTTTACCGCAATATCATACAGTCTTATCCCGATTATGATCGGCAAACATACCTCCTGGAATTACTAAAGCAGTCGGCGAAATATTATTACGAGAATGTCAATGACGAGATCAAGCAGTGGCAAATCCGTGTCTATATGAAATATGCCAGAAACTGGGCAAGGATCACAGGCTCCCTCATCCCAGATCTTTACCAGATGATCGTTTGCGCACGAGGTTGTGCCGATGATAATTTTGCCTATGAGGTCTGGGATCTTGCAACATACTATCCCTGGCAGGATAAATCAGGGAAATACCAGACAATTCACATAAGAGCAGACGAAGTTTGGCTTAATGGAAAGAAAATTTTTCTCAGGCGCAAATTCCCATATCTCAGGAAAAGATGGATGAGAGTACCCGTCAAGGACAGGAAAAACGAGAAAAGACCGGGAGAGTGGGCGGAAAAATTTGACGGAAGCTGTATATGCTCATATCCGCCGGAAGATATTGTTATTGAAAACTACGGCAATTACCTCAGTAAAAAGGGAGTAAATCTCCTCAATGAAGAGAACTGCCGAGTTGTCGCATTTACATCCTCCCTGCTTGACGGCATTGATGTCAGGGAGACTCTTCGAAACTGGCATGAGAAAAAGCTCTATGTTCGTGAGGAAGTAAAAGTGCAGGGCGGAGTCGGCTCTGTCGTTGTAATATTTGATGAAGATATTGAAGATAAAAAGTTCTCCTGGAAACTGACCTGGATGGGAGAACATCACCAGGAATCCGACATGGCGTTTTACTCCACATATCCTGCAGATAAAGTCGTGGGTCCCGGAATTTCCCGTTGTGAATACGGCGGCTTTATGATGACATACCCACCCCAGAGAGTCTGGGATGTCTGGAGCGATCCGGTCTATTCACAGGCGAAATCGAACTCCGAGGTTTTGCTGATGTCTGCAATCGAGTATTCCGTGGAGAAAAATGTGGTATATGTAGCGGCAAAACCTCCCCGATCATATTACAAAACCTTTGCAAGCCGCCTTGGAAAAAGACTCATCTATGTGCCGATAGGCCAATTATCCCCGGTGTCGATAAAAAAGATAAGGGTTTTTCACGTATTGAGCAGTAACAAGATAAGGGAGATTGCGAAGGATTATATTTGGTAGGTAATTATTCACCGCTATTTCACCACAGAGAACGCGGAGAATGACCAAATCAAGGATTACACACCTTACAGGCTCTATATCTAGCATTAATCGCTTCCTCTTTTGAACTGAAATACTTCCTGTTTTCAGACTCTATCTTATCTGCATGCCTGCAGCCAGATTTATGAAAGACTTTTGTCTTTTTATTACCCACATATTTGCCGCTTTGTCGGGGAGACGGTGTTAATACTTTCCGACCTGAACTATCCTGGCTTAAACCGGTAGTATCTATTTTATAATTCCCCCATAATCCCAGCTTATTGAGAACGGCGTACCTCTGAGAATTACGGAACATCTCCATGTAATCGTTTCTGAACGGGTACTTCAAATATGCATATGAATACCCTTCTCTTATGATCTTCTCGTTGAAAAGTTCGTTATCAAGCCAAACATATGCCAAAAGCCTTCCATACTTGTCACGACGGTTTTGGTCGTATGTCAACGTGACAACCTTGCCTTCCAGATGCTTTTTTGTATATGCTGAAGCCTCTTTCCCAAAGTATTCCACCTTCTTGCGCGGGTGTACGGTCTCGGGAGTGTTTATTCCGATAAGTCTGACTTTCTCCTTTTTGCCGTTCAAATCAACAACAATAGTGTCCCCGTCTACGACTCGAATTACTTTGACTTTATCACCTTTCATTGAATGCGATTTTTCTAATCCCGGATAGATTTCAGCTTTTATCGATTCCGTTTTTATTTCTTCAAGTTTCAGATCCCATAATCCAATACCATTCTCGATTGCATATTGCTCCGCAGTCCAGAATTCCTTTTGTTTTTCGGCGTTAAAACTAGTCCCTGTTGATAAATAAACATAGCCTTCTTTAAGAAGCTTTTTGTTTACCAATTCACCATCTATCCAGACATAGGCTAACTTATTTCCATCCGCATCTTTTAAAGCGATCTTGTCGAATGTCAGCTTTATTCTTTTCTTTTCTATAAGGGATCTGAGATATTCCTTCGCCTTTTTGCCTCTTTTAAATATGGACTTGTCAACGTCCCTTGAATCCACATCTTTATAACCTGTAATCGGTGCATCCACACCTATAAGACATATAATTTCAAGTTTGCCGTCATCCGTCATTGTCCGGATAGTCCCCGCATCAATTACACGGAGAACATTGACCCATTGGTAACTCTTCTGCTGCGCAAATAACCCGGATGTTAAAAGAAAGAAAAATATGAGAGATGATAATATCAGGTATGAATAAAAATTCTTCTTGTCTTTATGCGAATAACTTATAAACATCATTTTGATTCCTTCTTTTTGTTCGTGTGAATTCCTTGCTGTCAATATTTATTAAGACTCCTTTTATTGCATATAGTAAATCTGATAAATATTGTTCGAAATCTTTTTTCAAAAACGCAGAGTGGTTGCGCTCCTAAGACCAATTCCTGCATTCCTTACAGGGAAGCCACTGAAGTGGCTAAAAAAGTAAAGGGGGTGGGATTCCTTTCTTCCCCCCGGTTAAAACCGGGGGTTATTCTAATGGGATAAACCGGGGCGTATTCTCATGGACAAACCGGGGCGTATTCTCATGGACAAACCGGGGCGTATTCTCATAGAAGGTTTATAGTTAATCTGATAAATTTTATCCGAAATCTTTTTCTTAAAGAGGGAGGGCGATTGCCTTCCAAAGACCAATTTGGACATTTATCTTGAGAAGTACTATTTAAGCTGTTTATATAAAAGTATTTTCCTTTTTGATCTGCGGCGAGACGCCGCAGCCACCAATCCATATCAACCGCCGGTGGGGGTGGCGTCCCACCGCCCAATAATTGACAGTACTTTTTGAAAACAGCTTATTCAGATCTCTCTGTATGAGATGGGCTTTTACAGTCATTCAGATTTTTTCAGAACCTGAAATCCAATTATAACAGCAAGATCAAGAAACTAGCTTGGGATGATTATACAAGTGTTTGAATAGCTTCAGTAATATTTATAATTCCATAATTACAATCTCAAATTTTAATATATTAAAACCTCTGCGAACTCTGCGGTAAAATTCCCAATTACCCTAAAACATCCCTCAAAATATCCCTCAGTTCTTTTATCTTGTATGGTTTTGAGAGAAATCCGGAGAAGCCATAGTCCTTGAAATTGGACATGATGGGATCAATGGAATATCCACTGGAGACGATGGCCTTTACCTCTGGATCAATTAAAAGAAGTTCTTTTATTACTTCCAAGCCGCCCATTCCCCCCGGGATTGTAAGGTCCACAATTACAGCTTTATATTTACATCCGGATCTAATTGCATTTTTATACAATTCAAGAGCTTCATTTCCATCCTTTGCAAAATCAGCTTCAAATTTCAGGAACTGGAGCATACTTCCGGCAACTTTTCTCACTACTTCTTCATCGTCCATTATGAGTATTTTGCCCCCCACAACTGATAGCTTTTCCTCTTTTTGAATTTTCTTTTCAGGCTCTTCCGGGGACGCTTGTAGATACATCTCAAATTTTGTTCCAACTCCCAGTTTTGAGTTGGCCATAATGTAGCCTCCATGCTTTTTAATTACTGAATACACGGTGGCAAGTCCCAATCCGCTACCCTTTTGTTTTGTTGTAAAATAGGGGTCAAAAATTTTCTTGAGATTTTTCTCCTGGATGCCGATCCCTTTATCCTGAACAATAATCTTCACATAGTAATCGGGGGCGAGAGATACAATTTCTCCTTTTTTGAGCAAGACATTTTCTGCGCTCACCCTCACAACGCCCCCTTCCGGCATTGCCTGTTGGGCGTTTATCACCAGGTTATTAATAACCTGACTCAATTGCCCCTCGTCGGCTTCAACAGGATGGAGGTTTTCAGCTATGGAAAAATCACACCTGACATTTGAGCCTAACAGCACAAAGTTTGTGGATTCCCTTATAAGTCCCTTTATCTCCGCTATTTTCTTTACGGGACTACCGCCTCTGGAGAATGTAAGAAGTTGTTGTGAAAGATTTTTTGCTCTCAAAGATGCGTTCTCCGCTCCAATGAGAAAAGTATCTATGTCAAAATCACCGCTATCAACCTTCATCCTGGCAAGTGAAATATTTCCAATTATTGCAGTAAGAATGTTATTAAAATCATGTGCTATTCCCCCGGCAAGAATTCCCAGAGACTCTAATTTTTCAATTTTCAGGAATTCTTTTTCCATTATTTTCTTTTCCGTTATATCCCGTATTACAACCTGAACCGCCTTTTGACCCTGATATACAAGAGGAGCGGCGGCAATTTCAACTTCCACAGAGATACCGTCTAAACGTAATATTTTCTTTTCATGGAATTTGATCGAGAGACCCTTCTCCAATTCCTGATGGATATTTTTTTGCATTTCTCCCCGGAAATCAGGATGGATCATGTATAGTATTTCACTTCCCAGAATATCATCAGGCTTTTCAGCTCCAAACAACTCAACCGCTTTTGCGTTGACAAACACAACTTTGCCATTGCTGTGAACAAGTATTCCTTCGGGTGATAACTCAACCAACTGCCTATACTTTTGCTCTGATTCTTCCACGTCCCTGGAAAGCTTTTTTACTGACATCTTTGTCTTATCATATAGTTTTGCATTTTCTATGGCAATAGCAGCATGATCTGCAAGAATGGAAAAGAAAAACTGGTCAAGAGAAGTGAAATCCGTCAACTCATGCTTGGAATCCACATATATAACACCCACAAGCATATCGCTAAAAATAAGTGGAGCACACATAACCGCTCTTAAACCAAGCAGAAACATACTATCGGACAATTCTTCCCCGTCCGCGTGAGCATTGGGCATTATCACTTCTTCTTTAGTATCGATAGCCCGTTTAATGATTGAATGTGAAAAAATAATGTCTTCCTCTTTTGAATCCACAAGAGGAATATTGCAGGTTACGCTCAACTCCGGATTTATATTGCCATCTTTATCGGTAATAGCAATAAATCCACGTTCCGCGTCTATAAGAGCAAGAACCTCGGTCAAGATAATATTCAGTATATTATCCAGACTATCCAATGAGCTGATCCGCTCTGTGACTTTTTTGAGTTTGAAAAAATCATTCTTTTTTATTGCTTCCCACATTTTATTGAGAATCAGGGGGATTTTTTTGATATAGTCACTTTCACTCATGTAAAGCAACGTGATTTCCTTTGAGAGGTTTATTTTGTCTCCCGACACTAACTTCTGATTTTTAACTTCTTCGCCATTAACATAGACATGGTTTACAGAGTTATTGTCAACAATAATATAGCTATCATTTTCCCTTATTAACTCGGCATGATTTCTTGATACTTTCCCGGAGTCTAAAACTATATCATTATCAGAACCACGTCCCAATTTATATTTATTTTTTTCCAATGTTATCTGTTCGACAATTCTGTCACCATTGACTTGAATTAATTTTTTCATTATAACGCCTCTCCCTGATTCAGAGAATTAATATAACCTCTAAACAATTCCTCAAATACCCCTGCCTTTTGTGATTCTTTTTGATATAACATCACTTGGGGTAGATTGATGAATCCCTTGCGCATGAACCTCAGTATTCAGATATTACCGGACTCAATCTAACGGAAATCCCTGCATTCATGTTATCTTATTAACTAACAACTGATATTCCAATAAACTAAAGTATTAATAGTGATTAGACTATAGGCTACTTACTTACATGAAGAAATGTCCTGAAATATCATATCAACTTAAATACTTTACATATAAATTAATCAATAATGAAATATATTATTCAACCATTTACAATAATATATTTCTGAAAAAGTCCCAATCTTCCTTCTCGAATTTCATAATAAAATGTCACTTAATCCTCTGCATACTCAGCGTATCTTGCGGCAGAATGCTATAGAGGCTGAAAAGTTACAAAAAAATAAGAGGACTCCTTATTATGAACCTAACCCATAATAAGCACCATATGTTTGTTTATTTAAAAGGATTTCATCTATGCAACATGAAATTAAGTAAAAAATATCAATAACATAAAAAGGAGTTTTTTATTTTGGCAAACGACAGGCTGGATCAATTTGCGGAAAAAATTTCATCTCACCTTGCAAGGGTTGAAAAAGCTCGAGACGAGAGTTACATCCTACATCGTGAAATAATTAAAAAATCGGGTATGACAATCCGCGCGGTTCACCGCGGAGAGAAAGAAAGAGCATTGACTTTACTATCTGAAACCCGTGAGAAAATTCTCAGATCAAAGGCTCTTATTGAAGTTATCAGCGAGTTGACAAGATCGGGATTTATACATGATGCCCAAAAGGAATATGTAGAAGCATCTGTAACAACAGCGATAGTATTTGGAGATGAGATCCCGGATCCCGACAATCTCAAGGTCAATTATGCCGCGTACCTCAACGGTATTGCCGAGGTTATCGGTGAATTGAGAAGAGAGATACTGGATCTGATGCGCAGGGATCAAACCGAAAAATGTGAATATTTCCTTCAGGCAATGGATGATATTTACAGTGTCCTGGTAACGATGGACTTCTCAGATGCCGTAACAGGAGGACTTCGCCGGACAACAGATCAGTCCAGGGCTATTCTTGAGAGAACAAGGGGAGATTTCACAAATTACCTTGTAAATAAAAGACTGCGGGACGATTTAAAGGCACGTATACACGTATAAGGGAAGCGGTTTGATAAAAGCTTTTTTATTATTCTGAATTATAGTTTAGCAGTTTCACCCTCCCAATATGATAAAAGAAAAAAAAATTATT